>JACMLS010000997.1 GCA_014379485.1 Bacteroidia bacterium
ACGGAGAACTTGGTTTTTATTTAGTAAGCGATGGCGGAAGAACCCCTTACCGTTTACATTTCCGCAGACCTTGTTTCATTTACTACCAGGCTTATCACGAAATGATAAAAGGCGGAATGTTGAGTGATGCAATTTTGACAATGAGTTCGATGAATGTGATTGCGGGCGAATTAGACGCATAAAAAACAAATAGTGAAAAAACTTTCCCTTTAGGAAAGGCAGAAGCTAAAACAAGTAATAAGTAAAAAAGGGTTTTCAAAAATGGGCGCACAGATTCACGGAACGCAAAAATTCAACAAAGAAGAACGGAACAAAATCCACTTCACCATGGCAGCGCTTGAAGAAATTCAGGCCATTATGAAACGCTATCCCGAAGGAAAACACAAGTCAGGCGTTATTCCAATTCTTCATATTGCACAGGCAGAAAATAACGGATGGTTAAGCGCTGAAGTTATGGACTACGTTGCTTCTCTTATGAAAATTGAACCAATAGAAGTTTTTGAGGTAGCATCTTTCTATTCCATGTTCAATTTAAAACCTGTTGGCAAATGTATTCTGGAAGTTTGCCGCACAAGTTCCTGCTGGCTAATGGGTGCAGAAGATGTAGTACGTCACATAGAAAAAAAATTAAATATTAAAGATGGCGAAACCACCAAAGACGGAATGTTTACTTTAAAAACCGTTGAGTGTTTAGGCTCTTGCGGTACAGCACCCATGTTGCAATGCGGTGCATCGTACCACGAAAATCTTACAATAGAAAAAGTAGATTCGCTCATTGATAAATACAAAAGCGAAGGCAAGGGAAGATATTATACAGACAGAGATTATCACAATACTTTATAATAATAAAAATGTTGCCAAGATTGATTGAAATAAAAGCATTGGAAAATTTCAAATTATTTTTGAAATATAATGATGGTGTTTATGGTGTTGTGGACTTAAGTAATATTGAGCGAAAAGGTGTTTTTGAAATCTGGAATACACCAGGTGAATTTGAAAAAGTAAGAATTGGCGAATCGCATGTTCCGACATGGGGAGAAGAATTGGATATTGATTCTTTAAATTTGTATTTGACTTTGGTTGGGAAAACTTTTGAAGAATTTGTACAAGAGCAAAAAAAGAATGCTGCCTGATGCCAAGAATTAGTTCTTTTTATGGATTGATAATTTATATGTATTGGAATGAACATAATCCACCACATTTTCATGTGAATTATGGGGAGTTTAATGCAGTAATATTGATAAATGATTTTTCTTTGAAAGAAGGTTATTTGCCTCCCAAAGCAATGGCGATGACGGTTGAATGGGCGGTGATTCATCAGGGTGAGTTGATAGAAAATTGGAATTTAGGTTTATTAGGATTGGGATTTAATAAAATTGAGCCATTACAATAAATGGGAAAGAAACTTTTAATACACAACGATCACGTTCCGGGAATTCATACTCTCGACGTGTATCGTGCGCACGGTGGTTACGCCTCAGTTGAAAAAGCACTGAAGACAATGACGCCTGATCAGGTAACCGACGAAGTAAAAAAATCTGGCCTGCGCGGAAGGGGAGGAGCAGGTTTTCCAACCGGGCTCAAATGGAGTTTTCTTGCAAAACCAGAAGGCGTTGCACGTTATTTGGTTTGCAACGCAGACGAATCTGAACCGGGAACGTTTAAAGACCGTTACCTGATGGAAAAAATTCCTCATGCATTAATTGAAGGAATGATCACTTCTTCTTATGCATTGGGCGCAAAAAAATCTTACATCTACATTCGTGGAGAATATTTTTATGTTGCACGTATTCTTGAAGCTGCATTGGCAGAAGCATACGCAGCAGGTTTTCTGGGCGAAAATATTTTAGGTTCAGGTTTTTCTCACGATTGCTACGTACAGGTTGGCGCAGGCGCATACATTTGCGGCGAAGAAACCGCATTAATAGAATCGCTCGAAGGAAAAAGAGGAAACCCAAGAATTAAACCACCTTTTCCAGCAGTACAAGGTGTGTGGGCTTGCCCTACCGTTGTGAATAACGTTGAAACCATTGCAGCAGTTGTGCCAATTGTAAACGAAGGCGGAGAAGCATATGCAAAAATCGGTGTTGGAAAATCTACCGGAACAAAATTAATTTCTGCAAGCGGGCACATAAATAAACCCGGTGTGTACGAAATTGAATTAGGAATTACAGTAGAAGATTTTATTTTTTCTGATGAATATTGCGGCGGCATAAAAGGCGGAAGAAAATTAAAAGCAGTAGTAGCAGGTGGCTCTTCTGTTCCTATTCTTCCTGCAGAACTTATTTTAAGAACTGCAAAAGGAGAACCACGCTTAATGACTTACGAAAGTTTAGGCGACGGAGGTTTTATTACCGGAACCATGTTGGGTTCAGGCGGATTTATTGTAATGGATGAAACAACAAGCATTGTAAAAAACCTTTGGAACTTTACGCGCTTCTATCATCACGAAAGTTGCGGACAGTGTTCGCCCTGCCGCGAAGGAACTGGTTGGATGGAAAAAATTCTGAATAAAATTTTAGCGGGCAAAGGAAATCTTTCTGATGTGGATCTGTTGTGGGATATACAAAGTAAAATAGAAGGAAAAACAATTTGTCCGCTCGGCGAAGCAGCAGCCTGGCCGGTTGCAGCAGCTATAAGGCATTTCAGGGCAGAGTTTGAAGAGTATGTAAAAAATCCTTCTTCAATAAAAGATGTAAAACATTATTACCGTTTAAATAATTTAGTGGAAGCGTGAATTTTATGAGTAAAATAATTTTTCCTTTAGCTTTTGTTTTTCCTTTTACAGGAAATTCTCAGTCAAAGGGAATGTGCGCACCTTCGGTAAAAGCAGATACCATTTGGTTTGATTATGGTTGGAATGTTATGCAAAGAGAAGGTTCCACTTATTACCGGGTTTATACAAAAGCTCCGGGCGGTTATAATATTTTTGACCGTTACAGAAATCACTCCATTCAAATGACCGCTTTTTCTACAACCATAAATCCGGTTTATATGGAGGGAGAAGTTATTTATTATAACATTAACGGATTTAAAAGTTGTATTGTAGGATTTAAAAAAAATCAACGCCTCGGTCCATGCAAATGGTATTACAAAAACGAAACAGATTCTGCCATGTACACTTATATGCCCGGTGGAAATGTTACTTACCAGTTGAACAGTACAGCACCGGTTTATAACGGATATAATGACGGGTTGGAAGCAACAGAAATTCCCTGCTTCGAACAAGGAGTTCCTAATATGTTTGAGTTTATCAGAAGTAATCTGAACTATCCTGCAGAAGCGCTTGCCAAAAAACAATCAGGCCAAACCATTATTAGTTTTGTAGTAAAAAAAGACGGAACAATAAACGGAATTAAAATTGACCGCAGTTCTGGTTTTGTTTCTCTTGACCAGGAAGCAATGAGAATAGTAAAACTTTTTCCAAAATTTAAAGCCGGAAGAAAGAATGGAGTTAAAGTAGATGTTCCGTTTTATGTACCAATAAAATTTGTTTTACCAGTAAAATAATTGTGAGCACTTTTAAAAACATATTGATCCCTGCTATCTGTCTTTTCCCTTTCGGAATGGAGAGTCAGTCTGTTGGTATGAGTGCGCCTTCAAAACCAAAAGATGACGTGCCGGTAATAGACACTATGTTTTTTGATTATTATTGGAAAGACCTGCCAAGCCACGTTAACGCAAGTTATTACCGTGTGTTTAAAAAAGCCGGTACCGGATACAAAGTAGAAGACAGATTCATCAATCACTCCATTCAAATGACCGCTTTTTCTTCTATTGTGGAGCAGCCTTTGTATATGAGCGGAAAAGTGATCTGGTATAATCACAATGGTTACGTTAAGCAAACTTCGAATTTTGATAATAACCGCAAGAAAGGAAAAAATGTGTGGTATTATAAAAACGGGTGGGACTCAACTGTTGCATTTTATTCTGCCAGTGGCTCTTCGCAATATTCTTTTATAGGTACTTCACCTTCAGAGAACGATCATGGTGCAAATAATATTGATGCAGATTTTATTCCGTATTTAAAACAGGGCGTACCTAATCTGCACGATGTGGTGCAAAGCAGCATTGTTATTCCGGCAAGCGCAAAAACAAAAAAATTCAATGTAAAAACTTATATAGAGTTTACAGTAAGAATAGATGGAAAAGTAGAAAATGCAAAAGTGAAAAAAAGTTCGGGGGATAGTAGTTTGGATAACGAAGCGCTGAGAGTTGTAAACGCTTTGCCACTATTTATGCCCGCAAAAAAAAAGGGAGCAAAAATTCCTTTTGTAATGATTGTGCCGGTTACTTTTATTAATTGATTATTTTGAAAGTACTAAAAAACATATTGATCCCTGCCATTTGTCTTTTTCCTTTTGGAATGGATTGTCAGTCTGTTGGTATGTGCGCCCTTTCTGTAAAAGATGATTCAGGCAAAATAAAAATAGACACCATGTTTTTTGATATTGGCTGGAATGATTTGCCAAATAGGTTCGGTGCAAGTTTTTATCGTGTGTTTGAAAAAACAGCCGGCGGCTACAATGTAGAAGATCGTTTTATAAATAACTCTATTCAGATGACGGCATTTTCTACTATTGTAAAAGAGCCGCTCAACAAAACAGGCAAAGCAGTTTATTATAATCAAAACGGTTATGTAAGCCAGGTTGCACATTTTAAAAGCAACGTAAAAACAGGAGAAGCCATCTGGTATTATAAAAATCAAACAGATTCTACCGTTGGAAAGTATAATGTTTACGGTTCTTTAACTTACTCTGTAAATTCCACGCTTTTCGAAATAAATAATAATGACGGAAACGGATATGAAATAGACGAGGTTCCATATCTTAAACAAGGCGTGCCTAACCTGCATGATGTGGTTCAGAAAAGTATTGTTATTCCGGCAAGCCTCAGATCAAAAAAATTTAATATAAAAGCAATAATTGAATTTACAGTTACAACAGATGGTAGGGTAGAGAATGCAAAAGTAAAGAGAAGTTGCGGAGAAAGTAGTTTGGATAACGAGGCGCTGAAAGTTGTAAACGCCCTGCCAAAATTTATACCGGGTAAAAAAAAGGGAGTAAAAATTCCATTCGCTCTCGTAATACCTGTTACATTTGTAAATTAGTTTTAGAAAACATTAGCAGAAAATAAAATGCCTAAAGTAACAATAGACGGTCACGAAATAGAAGTTCCAAAGGGAACGACCATTCTTCAGGCTGCGCGCATGATCGGGCCGCACGTTGCTCCGCCTGCCATGTGCTTTTATACCAAATTAAAAACAAGTGGTGGCTATTGCCGCACCTGTATTGTAAAAGTTACAAAAGGCTCAGCACAGAATCCAAACCCAATGCCTAAGCCCGTTGCATCCTGCAGAACAGAAGTAATGGATGGAATGGAAGTGCAGAATAATACATCGCCGGATTTATTAGAAGCAAGAAAAGGTGTGGTAGAATTTTTACTCATCAACCATCCGCTTGATTGTCCTATTTGTGATCAGGCAGGAGAATGTCATTTACAGGATTTAGGTTATCAGAACGGTTCAGAAAAAACCCGCTACGAATTTAAACGCCGCGAGTTTGAGAAAATTGATATCGGAAAATATGTTTCGTTACACATGACGCGTTGCATTATGTGTTTCCGTTGTGTAAAAGTTGCTGACCAGATTACAGACAAACGTGTACACGGAGTTTTACACCGTGGCGACGCTGCAGAAATTTCTACTTATATAGAAAACGTAATTGAAAATGATTTTTCAGGAAACGTAATTGATGTATGTCCTGTAGGAGCACTTACAGACAGAACATTCCGTTTCAAAAGCCGTGTGTGGTACACTAAGCCAATGGAAGCGCACAGAAAATGCGATCATGCAAAATGTAACGGAAAAGTTCGTTTGTGGTTTAAGGGCGAAGATGTGTTGAGAGTTACAGCAAGAAAAGATCAGTGGGGCGAAGCAGAAGAGTTTATCTGCAATACATGCAGGTTTGAGAAAAAAAGAAAATCAGACTGGATCATAGAAGGGCCATCGCCCATCTCTCATCATTCTGTAATTTCTACAAACCATTACATGTCACTGAACATGGCAAAAGTTGAAATTTTAAAACATCAGAAAGCGCTTGGTTTTATTCCAATGAAAAAATTAGATCTTGAATAAGATGATAAAAAATATTTTTTAATTATGGATTGGGGATTTGTTATTTATAAAGCGATCATTTGTGTAGGTGTCTTCGGCATTGCACTTGTTGTTGCCATGTATTCCACCTGGTGGGAAAGAAAATTTGCGGCATACCTGCAAGATCGTTTAGGTCCCAACCGTGCGGGTCCTATGGGTTTGTTGCAACCGCTTGCAGACGGAATTAAAATGTTCATGAAAGAAGAAATTATTCCAAACGTTTCAAATAAATTTCTTTTTATTCTTGGTCCTTGTTTATGTATGCTCACTGCTTGTATGACCGGCGTTGTAATTCCATGGGCAAAAGATGTAATGGTTGACGGAAAAATGTATCCGATCCAGATCACAGACATCAACATTGGCATTTTATATTTACTGGGCGTTGTTTCTATTGGTGTTTATGGAATCATGATCGGTGGCTGGGCTTCCAACAATAAATATTCTCTTATTGGCGCAATCCGTGCTTCGTCTCAAATGATCTCTTACGAAATTGCAATGGGGCTTTCAATAATTTCTCTTGTAATTTTAACTGGTACTTTAAGCTTCCGCGAAATACTCGAGCAACAAGATGCCGGATTGTGTTACGCGGCAATTAATCCATTAGGTTTTATTATTTTCTTCATCTGCGCCCTTGCCGAAACAAATCGTGCTCCTTTCGATTTACCTGAGTGCGAAACAGAATTGGTGGGCGGTTATCACACAGAGTATTCTTCTATGAAACTCGGTTTCTTTTTGTTTGCAGAGTACATTAACATGTTTATTTCGTCTGCAGTAATGGCCGGTTTATTTTTTGGAGGATATAATTTTCCGTGGGCAAAAGAACTGTACGAGTCAATGGGCCTTAATGAGGGCGACACCTGGATCACTGTAATTGGATTTGGAGTTTACTTTGTGAAAATATTATTATTCATTTCTCTTTTCATGTGGATCCGCTGGACACTTCCGCGTTTCCGTTACGATCAGCTAATGAATTTAGGATGGAAAAAATTAATTCCATTGTCAATATTGAACATTGTCCTGGTTTCGGTTGGTAGATATGTTTACACACATTATTTTCAATAAATAGAAAGATGCAGTTAACCAATAGGTCACGAGTAGTATCTAACAAGAAACAAAGCTTTGCTGAGAAGGCTTACTTTCCTGCTATTATAAAAGGAATGATGATTACCATGAGTCATCTTCTTAAAAAGCCGGCCACTATTCAGTATCCCGAACAGGTCAGGCCAATGGCCCCTGTATATCGTGGTCAGCATATTTTAAAGCGCGATGAGAATGGTGCTGAAAGATGCACTGCCTGCGGTTTATGCGCAGTCGCTTGTCCCGCAGAAGCAATTACCATGGAGTCTGCAGAAAGAAAAAAAGGAGAAGAGAATTTATACCGCGAAGAAAAATACGCCACCATTTACGAAATTAATATGCTGCGCTGCATTTTCTGCGGCCTGTGCGAAGAAGCCTGCCCTAAAGAAGCTATTTTTCTTACAGACAAAACTGTACCTTCAGAATTTGAACGCGGAGATTTTGTTTACGGAAAAGACAAACTGACCGAAACGCTCGACAATACAAGAAAAGTAGATGTTAGCAAGAGACAAACAGAAGAAGTAAAAGAATTCAAAAAAATTCCCGGTCCAAAACATAATACATTATTTGATAAAAAATCATTAGACCATAAACATTAATAATTAAATTCGCTGACTGAAAATTTATGATGCTATTGCAAATACAGACTACTGAGTACATTTTTTGGTTCTTGTCATTTTTTGCTGTGATGTGTGCCTGCATGGTGGTCTTTACCAACAAGCCTGTGCACAGTGTACTTTATCTTGTACTTACCTTTTTTGCTATTGCGGGCCATTACGTTTTACTCAACGCCCAGTTTCTTGCAGTCGTTCACATTGTAGTATACGCCGGCGCAATTATGGTCTTGTTTTTATTCGTGATCATGATGCTCAATCTAAATCACGATACAGAACCTGTAAAAAATAATTTACTGCGCGCAATGGCAGTGCTTGCATTCGGAACACTGCTCGTTACTCTGGTAGGTGCATTAAAAGGAGCAAGCATTCCAATGAGAACAGACGGGCACACAGAAATAGGAATGATAAAACGTTTGGGCGACACTTTATTTAAAGATTATTTATTGCCTTTTGAACTTTCATCCGTATTGCTTTTGGCAGCAATGGTAGGAACAGTTTTGCTGGGTAAAAAAGAAATAAAATCATGATACTTGCTATTACACAATTAATACCTGTAGATTATTATATGTACCTCGCAGCAGTGCTTTTCAGCATTGGCGTGTTTGGAGTAATGTACCGCAGAAATTCAATTATACTTTTTATGTGTGTTGAATTAATGCTTAACGCGGTGAATCTTTTGCTTGCCGCTTTCTCTACTTATTTTGCAGATCCTAAAGGGCAGGTATTTGTGTTTTTTATTATGGCAGTAGCCGCCGCAGAAGTTGCTGTAGGACTTGCCATACTGGTTATGATTTACAGAAACGTAAAATCAAACAACTATGAAGCAATTATCCGAAACCTGGTTTGTTGAAGGTTATATTGATTTCGAATTAAAGAAGTATACCTTACTTGCCTACCTGCAACAGATCAGAAAATATTTCAACGAAAACAAACTATATCCTCAATTAGCCGATCTTATTTTCCATTATAATAATCTCATAGCCTTCAGGGAAAACAAAAAACACCTGCAGGAGCATTTTCCAAAAAAATTAACCGGCTTACAAATTGAAAAACTACAAACGCTTTACGAGCAAATGATAGAAGATGATGACCTGATGAAAGAATTGGAAGAGATCATCAATTATTCGGCGGGAGAAATGAAAACCATCCGGGGAGGCGGGCCCGATTCCTTTCGTTCGTTCTCCACCAACTGCCTGCTGGCTCGGCGGATGGTGGAGCGCGGGGTGCGCTTTGTGAACA
>JACMLS010000998.1 GCA_014379485.1 Bacteroidia bacterium
ATTTTTAATGGTTCCTTCTTCTTTTTTTGTTCCGTTTGCAAACCATATTTCATATTTTCCGTCGGGCCAGCCGTTTTTATAACTTTTTTGCGAAATTAATTTTCCATCCACAAATTCCTGTTTTATTCCGTCTAAATAATTATCCAGGTATTCTGCAACAATAAGCGTGTCGCCGTTTTCACTGAATTTAGACCATTTTCCCTGCAATTTTCCGTTTGTATACACTTCAAACAAAACTGAATCTTTTTGCCCTTTGATCTGCCTGCAATAAAAAATTGTATCGGGCTGCGCTCCGTAAAAACCAAGTTCCGTTCCGTCGTAATAGGGAAAGCCGATATTTGGCATTGCAAAAAAAACTTCGTTCCCTTTTTCGCGACAATTAAAATACTTGTGCATTTTTGCTTTTGAATACCAGGTATCCGTTCTGCCAATAAGTTTTCCGTTTTTTAAATGGCCCTGCATTAAAAGGCCCGGATTGTTTTCTGTAGAAGAATTTTCCTGGTAGTCAACCGAGTTTTTAAAATAATTAAAACTCACTATTTGCCTCATCGAATCAAAATGCAGTTCAAGCGCCCCTGCATAAATACGACTAATGTAATTGTTACGGGTGTCAGGCAATAAAAAACGTATTTGAAAAGCGGCTTGCGCAGATTTTAATTTTGCATAAATTTTTGTCTGGCAATTAATTTTTGCAGAAAAGATGAGCAGCCATAAAAAGCAAAAGATTATTTTTTTCATTTGCAGAAAAAAGCTCAGAGATTATTTATCCAATTTTTCAAAAACAGAATTGTTACTCTTAAACTCAGGCACAAGGTCTTTCATTGCAGAAACAATTTCTGCATTGTTCTGTTCCCAGAAAAGTGTAATGAGATCGGTAATTTTTCCTGCCACATCATCAAAATCATATTTTTTTACTTTGCCAATCAAAATTTGCGGATGATGCGTTGGCAATGTATTTTCTGAATCTGCCAGTAACTCCTCGTATAACTTTTCTCCCGGTCTTAATCCTGTAAAAACAATTTGTATGTCTTTTCCTTCTGTTAAACCTGAGAGGCGGATCATTTTTTTTGCGAGGTCTAAAATCTTTACAGATTTTCCCATGTCAAAAACATAAATTTCTCCGCCCTTTCCCATGCAACCTGCCTCGAGTACTAACTGAGATGCTTCTGGAATGGTCATAAAAAAACGGGTTATGTTTTTGTCTGTAATAGTTACAGGGCCGCCTTGTTCAATTTGTTTTTTAAACCGCGGAATAACAGAGCCGCTTGAGCCAAGTACATTTCCAAAGCGTGTAGTAATGAATTTTGTTTTGGATGTTTTGCCAAGTGATTGCACAAAAATCTCTGCAATGCGTTTACTGGCTCCCATTACGTTTGTAGGATTTACAGCTTTATCTGTACTCACAAAAACAAATCGCTCGGTATTATATTCAACAGCGAATTCAGCAAGAATTTTTGTGCCTAAAATATTGGTGAGAATAGATTCAGATGGATTATCTTCCATTAAAGGAACGTGCTTGTATGCTGCTGCGTGATAAACGATCTGCGGTTTAAAAGTGCGGAACACATTGCGCACACGCTCGCGGCTGCGGATATCTCCAACAACAACTTCAACCTGTTCCTTCGTGTGTTTCTCAAGCAATTCCATTTCCACATCATACAAAGCGCTTTCTGCCTGGTCAAGTAAAATAATTTGTTTGGGATTGAATTTTAAGATCTGCCTCGTCAACTCACTTCCAATAGAACCGGCAGCGCCTGTAACCAAAACTACTTTTCCGCCAAGCTGCGCACTTATTTTTTCTACGTCTAATTTAATTGCATCGCTTTCAAGCAGGTCTTCAATGTTTATGTTTTTGATCTGGTTAAAACTAAGTTCTCCGTTGATCCATTTGGTAACAGGTGGCACATTCAGAATCCGTACATTCAGATCAATGCACTTTTCTACAATATTATTTTTTTTCTCCGGAGAAATATCAAGAATAGAAATGATTACGGCTTCTACTTCATTTTCTGCAATGAGTTTTTGCAGTTTATCTGGCCCGAAAACAAAAACACCCTCTAAACTTCTGCCTGATTTTTTCAGATCATCGTCAATAAAACCAACCACTTTGTATTTTACAGCCGCATCACGGTCTAAAGTTCTTTTTGTAATAATTCCGGATTCGCCGGCGCCGTAAATAACAATATTGGTTTTTTGTTTCTCAGGATTCCTGTTCTCAAAATACACCGCTTTAACTGCAAGACGAGAGGAGATCATGATGGCCATGGTAACAAGCGCATCAATAATGAGAATTGAAAATGGAATAAGAAAAATACTGTAAACATAAAAAGTAACAATGTTTGAAAGGGCAAGCACAATGCTTCCGCCTAAAACAACAATAAAAATACGTGAAGCATCTTTTGCGCCCGTGTAACGCACAACGCCTTTGTACGTTTTTGAAATAATAAAACTGATAAGTCGTACAGATAGAACCAACGCAAATATTTTTGGAAGATTGCTTCTCTCTGGCTCTGCAATTTTTTCGAAGTTGAAACGTAAAAACAAAGCAAGCGTAAGTGAAAAAGCACTGATGAACAGGTCAATGATCAGAATAGTCCAACGTGGAATATTGCGCGACCAGAAAAATTTAAGGAATTGATACATAAGCGTTCAAAAGTAAGGAAAATTGGGGAATGGTTAAGGAAATAGGGGATAGTGAATAGGGGATAGGGGACGCGCCCTATTCCCCATCTCCTGACCCCTATTCCCCTTTTCTTTTGATGAGAACTATTGGCTATATTTGGAAAGAAATGAACATAAAAAGTATTGTTTTTATTTTGACCTTGTGTGGAGTATTGAGTCTTCTATGTTGCAAAACAAAAAAAGTAAGCGGTGGTGAAAAAGAAGAATTTTTTCCGGTTTATAGTAATGCAACTTATGTTATTCCGCAAAGACACCCGGTGCATATTGATTCAGCTTTTGTTGAAGGAAATATTCTGAATCTGAAAGTAAATTATTCTGGCGGCTGCAAAAAACATTTTTTTCAGTTGAATACAGATGGTGTTTTTGCCGGAACACTTCCGCCATTGCTTCCGCTTTTTTTGGATGATACGGTAAAAACAGACAATTGCAGAGAATTTAAAGAAGAGTTAATAAAGTTTGATGTGAGTAAATTAAAACATCCCACACAAAAGGAAATTGTTTTGAAACTGGCCGACGGGCAGTTCATCACTTATTCTTATTGAGAAAAAATGAAAAAAATTGCTTTCATATTTTTACTGATCCCTTTTTTAGGATGGAATCAAACGGGCTATGAAGCTTACGGGCAGCAGGGCGCAGACGTGTATCATGATCTTAAAACAGCGCTCAAGGATGCAGAGGGAGTAA
>JACMLS010000103.1 GCA_014379485.1 Bacteroidia bacterium
CAATAGAGCACAATAGAAAACAAACTCTATTGTGTTTAAGAGAATTCAGGATAGTTTTGTTGAGTTTGTTTCGGTTAAGCCGCTTAGATCTGCTTTTAGATTTTTTTTAAGTGGCTTGTTTATTTATTTTCTTGTTTGTCTTCCCGCACAATTATTTAAAGTTCCTTATTCTTCCGTTATTACTGATGAGAAAGGAACTGTTTTATCTGCACGAATTGCTTCTGACGGACAATGGCGTTTTCCTTCTTCCGGTAAGGTTTCAGAAAAATTCAAGACCTGCATAGTTCAGTTCGAGGATAAGAATTTTGATTATCATCCGGGAGTTGATCTGCTTGCCATGAGCCGTGCTTTCACACAAAATATTTCGAAGCGGAAAATTGTGAGCGGAGGAAGTACGATTACCATGCAGGTCATTCGCCTCGCAAGAAAAAAAACTGACAGAAGTTATTTCGAAAAATTTATTGAAATGATCTGGGCAGGAAGACTTACGCTTACCAATTCTAAAGACGAAGTGCTTTCATTGTATGCAACACATGCCCCCTTCGGTTCAAATATTGTGGGTATTGAAGCTGCAGCCTGGAGATATTTTGGCCGCTCTCCAGAATTATTGAGTTGGGCAGAGAATGCAACACTGGCTGTGCTTCCCAATGCGCCTTCATTAATTTATCCCGGAAGGAACCAGCAAAAACTTTTAAATAAACGCAACCGCCTGCTTCAGAAATTAAACGAAAAAAAGATCATTGACGATGAAACTTATCAGCTCGCAATTGCAGAACAGCTTCCTGAAAAAGCATTTTCTATTCCACGTGCTGCGCCACATTTACTTGACAGAAGCATTGAGCTGAACGGAGAAGGACAAAGAGTAAAAACAACTTTGAATGCAGATCTTCAAAGGCAGATCACAGATCTTGTAAATGCGCATTCATTTATTTTGAGTGGAAACGAAATTCATAACGCAGCTGCCATTGTAATTGAAATTAATTCCGGAAAAATTATTTCTTACGTGGGCAATTGCGTAAAGACAAGCGGTGAAGATCATGGGAACGATGTTGACGTAATTATTGCACCCCGAAGCACAGGAAGTTTATTAAAACCTTTTTTATATTCGTCTATGCTCAACGACGGAGTAATTTTGCCAAACACATTGGTGCCCGATATTCCAACGCAAATTGGCGGATTTACTCCACAAAATTTTAATCTTACTTATGACGGAGCTGTTCCTGCAAAACGTGCGCTTTCCCGCTCGCTCAATATTCCTTGTGTGAGAATGTTGCAACAATACGGTCTTGAAAAATTTTACGATCGCTTGAAAAAATTCGGGATGACAACTTTTAATCGTCCGGCTTCTGATTATGGAATGTCTTTGATTCTGGGAGGAGGAGAAGGAAAATTAATTGAAATGGCGGGTGCTTACGCTGCAATGGCAAGAACACTGAAAAAATATAATTCAACAGGAAATTATTTTGAAAATGAATTTCGTTTACCGGTTTTTATTTCAAAAGAAAAAAACGAGAAACAAATTATTTCCGGACAATCTTTTGTGAACGCAGCTTCTGTTTATCTCACATTCGAAGCAATGGCAGAAGTGTCGAGGCCCGATATTGAAGCATCGTGGCAACGTTTGGGCAGCGGACAAAAAATTGCCTGGAAGACCGGAACAAGTTTTGGTTTCAGAGACGGTTGGGCTATTGGCCTCAATACAGATTATGTTGTTGCGGTTTGGGTTGGAAATGCTGATGGAGAAGGAAGGCCTGGACTTACGGGGATTTCTGCAGCAGCGCCATTGCTGTTTAGAATTTTTGGTGTGCTTCCAAAAACAAACAATTGGTTTACTGTTCCGCTAAATGATATGAAAAAAATTGAAGTGTGTAAGAACAGCGGCTATCGCGCTTCTGTAAATTGTGCAGAAAAAATCATGCAACTTGTTCCAAAAAATTCTGAAAATACTACTGCGTGTCCGTTTCATAAAATTATTCAGTTGGATCTTTCAGGTAAATTTCGTGTAAACGGAAATTGTGTTGCTCCTTCAGAAATGCAGCAACAGGCCTGGTTTGTTTTGCCGCCTGCAATTGAATATTATTTTAAAAGTAAAAACGCTTTTTATAATTCACTTCCCCCTTATAAAAAAGGTTGCGAACCTACCGGAGGAAAATCTATGGAGATGATCTATCCAAGGGCAAACGCTAAAATTTTTGTGCCGCTTGAAATGAGCGGAGAACAGGGAAAAACAGTATTTGAATTGGCACATCGCATTCCGGCAAGCACAGTTTTTTGGGATCTTGATGGAATTTATCTTGGAACGACCAATCAGTTCCATCAAATGAGTCTGAATCCTGAAAAAGGTGCTCATGTATTGACCCTTAGCGATGAAAACGGTGAGATGTTAACAATTCCCTTTGAAGTTATTAGCGAAAAAAAGAAAAATGCCAACGAATAATTACTTAGTTTAAAGCCGTTTTTAAATGGTGTAAATTTACAGAACCTATGTATCGTATTATCGTCCTGATTTTTCTTGTTTGTCCGTTTTTTTTCTGCGCGCAAAGTAAATATGAAAAATATTTTTTCTTTAAA
>JACMLS010000999.1 GCA_014379485.1 Bacteroidia bacterium
AAGACCTTTTTACGGAGAGGCCATGCGTATTTACGAAGAAGGTATTGCAGACGTGGCAACTATTGACTGGGCACTGAAAGAAAAGGGCCGTTTTAAAATGGGACCTTTTGAACTGACAGATCTTATTGGGCACGATGTAAATTATACGGTTACAGAAACGGTGTGGAAACAATTTTATTTCGACCCCCGCTTTAAGCCTTCCCTGTGCCAGAAAAGATTATTTGAAGCCGGAATGCTTGGACGAAAATCAGGAAAAGGATTTTACGATTATGCAGAAGGGGCAAAAAATCCTGAACCGAATAAAGACGATGCACTGGCAAATGAAATTTTTATGCGCGTAATCTCAATGCTCATTAACGAGGCGGCAGAAGCGTTGTACCTTGGAGTAGGAACAAAAGAAGACCTTGACCTGGCCATGACAAAAGGTGTAAATTACCCTTTAGGATTATTGAAGTGGGCAGATATAATAGGAAACGAAAAAATACTAGCCACCCTTCAGAACTTACACGACTTGTATTCAGACGACCGCTACAGACCCTCTGTTCTGTTAAAAAAGCTGGTTAAAGATGGCAAGACATGGTGGACGTAACTGTTTGATTTGCAAAAAAACTTCATTATATTTGTTAAACTAAAAATCCCTCATGAAAAAGAAATTCCCATTTATCATTATTGCGGTAGCAGTTTTCGGAAGTCTTTTTTTTCTGGCCTGCTCTAAACAGTCAGAAGGCAGCGGTACAGCGCCTGAGTATTCTCAGGATGCAACAACCACAGGCGCCAACCCACACGCAAGCACTGCGGGTTCTCAGACAAGTACTACTTAATTTTTTTTTTCTGAAATTTGTCCCGGAATCATTTTTTCCGGTGTTTTATATTTTGAATCCGGTTTTTAAGAGAGGCCGGTTTTTTTTTGTAAAGGGTTTCTATCTTAATGAGCAGAAAACACCACCTTAATCAAAGTATCACTAAAAGCTTCTGTCTCCTTTAATTCTTTTTCAATTTTTTTGGCCCACTTCCTCTGTTTTTTTTCTTCGAGAGAATGTTCTGTTTCCTCATCGTATTTTGCGCTTGTTTGTTTAAAAGACGTAATTGCTTCTTTCCAGAGTGTGCTGAAAACCTCGTTGTAATTGGCGCGGGTAAAATCGCTTTCAGAGATTTTTTTTCTGAGTTGCCGGGCTGAGATTTCTGCAAGATCAAAATGTTTAGCTTCGTGTTTAAGCAGTTTTTCTCCGGCCGCATTTTTTTTTACCCACGAGTTTGCCTGGTTAAAATAAGCCTTGATAAAAAAATGAATTGCATTCTTGTTTATTTTTTTGTCGGTTTTATTGGTTCTGTATTGGCGGCTCAGCCCCGCATCAATTACAGATCCGTAAGGAGAAATAGAATCAGGAGTTCCTTTAAAATCATCCCAGTCAAGAACAAAGTTTTCTGACCAGTTTATATTCTTTTCGCCGGCAACGTTAAGTAGAGTTTCTTTTTCTGAAAGTGAAAAACATAAAGAAAACAGGCTTCCGGTAAAAAGCAAAAAGATCTTCGATGGTGTTGAAAATGCCTTCATCTTTAAGGAAATCAATATTCAATACTACGGAATTCTTTTCTCTAATGAATTCTGTTTTTTTACGTGGTAGCTTTTACTTTGCAAAAGGTACAGCCCGGATTTTATCTGTTTGTATTTGCGAAAACCCATGCCATTCGCGGCAAAAAATGGGGAAGACTATACGCGGATACCAATTACAAGAATATCATCTACCTGCTGGTTCTCACCTTTCCACTCGTTAAAGAACTGCGTTAACTGGTGGTATTGGTCCTGCATACTGTAAGGCTGAATTTC
>JACMLS010001000.1 GCA_014379485.1 Bacteroidia bacterium
GAGACCTTTTACAACTACCGCTTTGTTTGCAGGCGGAGTAAAGTACAGATCGCTTGTTGAAAAGCTGCTGCTTTCATATGCATTCAGAATCAGTTTCTGGTCCGAATTGCCTTTCTCAAATAACTCAACAGGAGTTTTTTTATCTGCTCGTAAATATTCTTTTAAAACAACAGAATTTACTCTTCCGCTTTTTGTAGAGATAGTTACTTTTATTTTTTCGTTTTCAATAGTTACGTTTTCATCTGTACCAATTGTTGCAGGATAAAAATCCAGGAACATAGCTTTTTTCTGTACGATCTTTAAACTATCTGCGGATAAAATTGCTTTTTTAGATGTATCTGCACCTGCCGGAATAATACTGGCAGTTTTTGAAGTATCGCCCGCAATTGTATTCTTTTTGTTTAGTGCAATTTGTGCGGCTTCCTTTACTTTCCTTTCATTTTCAGCTTTAACAGTAGAATCCTGCGCTCTTTTAAATGCTGCTTGTTGTGCCGCCTTTTGCTCTTTGCTTGGTCCGCTGAAATATACCCAACCGGCAAGGATAAGACCTATAATTACTAAACCGATCGTTGATTTTTTGTCCATCATGATTTTTGTACCTTAAAATAAGGGCGCAAAGATAATAAACCCCGCTAATTGAGGTAAGGTAAAAACGGCCAATTGCAAAGATTTGTGAGACGATTTCGGGTCTCCGGCAGGTTATTCCGGTAAACCCGCAAAATCAGGCGGAGAACAAAAAGTCCGGGGAGTCCGATATAGTCCGGTAGTCCGACAGTCATGACTTACGGACTCTTCGGACTTTCTGACGCTCCGGACTATTTCCTGGATCTCATCTCAATCTCATCAAAAACAGCCGATTCAGCTTTTTGTTTGCTGTCTATATGAATAAAGCTGCCTTGCCCTTTTTTAGAGATGGCCTGCAGGTTTTTCATTGCAAAATCATCGGCTCCCAAAGCAATTGTAGAGAGAATTACTTTTTTATTGCCCACCAAAGCGGTCCATTTCTGGTAGTCTTTGTCTCTGAAAAAGAAACGCCCGTCTGTTGCCAGAATGATCTGGTTGTTACCTTCTGCAATGTAATTTTTAAGGGCAAGTGTAAGCGAATAATGTATGGCTTTGTTTCCGCTGGTAAGTCCTTTGGCTTTTAATCCGCCAACCAGGGTTTTAAGTTTTTCTTTGTCGCGCCCGTTCAAAGAATCAGCAACACAAATAAAAGTATCGCGGTAAGTAACCACGCTTACACGGTCTTCTTCTCTTAAATTATCAAGCAGTTTTTGTAATGAGATCTTCATAAGAGAAAGTTTCATAGAATCTGCCATAGAGCCAGAAACATCAATTAAAAAAACCACATTATTGGGTTTATAAGTATCCCTGTCAAGCAAAGTTGGAATGGGGGCAAATTTTGGCTCAAGATTTATTTGTTGAGTAGCAAAATGACCCGTTCCCGGTGTCATGAATCCGTGATTATTGCTAGCGTATTTTAACAGGCTGTCAGGTTTTTTTGGGCCGGGGTTTGTCATAGTAATCAGTCCGGTTCCGCCACCCGTGTTTGGGCCTTTGTGTTTAAAAGAATAGCAGGCGGTTTTGTCATCTTTTTTTATGCTTTTTACCTCACCTTTAATTTTCAGAATAAAAGCTTCGGCATCGGCACTGGTAACAAGGTTTATGGTTTCATTGAATTTGCCGGGGTCTGTAGGAAAATAATTGACCTGCACGGCAACCGTATCGCCCGGAACAATTGTTTTTTTGCTGGTCCATATTTTTACATTTTTACCAACATCGGCACGCATCAGGTACAGATTTTTAGTGCCCTTATTCTGTAAAATAAAATCGCTCTGCAGCTTATAAACATTTTCAACAGCACCATAATCATGAAAGGTCTGGTCTGCGTGTATTACAGAGTTTTGTCCTCTTAAAACAATGCCAAAAAAAAGAAGAATATTGATCAAAAATAACCTCATATCTATTGCAATAACGCTAATCACACCAAAAGTGTGCCTTTAATTTGAAAAATAAGTAATATTTTGAAAAAAAGATGTTTTTGAGAATATTGGTAATGTAAATAAAAAACCTAATTTTGGAGCATAGATAAAGATTTAAGCCGCTTATAATGAACATACACGAGTATCAAGGCAAACAGATTCTGAAAAGTTTTGGTGTAGCCATACAAGAAGGGATAGTAGCAGAAACCCCCGAGCAGGCTGTAAAAGCTGCCGAAGAAGTAAAAAAATTATACGGATGTGATGTGGTGGTGATTAAAGCCCAGGTACACGCCGGCGGAAGAGGTAAGGGGGGCGGAATAAAGATTGGTAAAACCGCAGAAGATGTGTTTGAAAAAGCATCCAAGATCATTGGTATGCATTTGGTTACTCCGCAAACAAGCGCAAAAGGTAAATTAGTTAGAAAAGTACTTATTGCTCAGGATGTTTATTATCCCGGAGAAACTCCTACAAAAGAATTTTATATGAGCGTGTTGCTTGACCGTGCAAAAGGCCGCAACATTATTATTTATACAACAGAAGGCGGAATGGATATTGAGCAGGTGGCTCACGATACTCCTGATAAAATCTGGAAAGAAGAAATTGACCCAAAAGTTGGTCTGCGCGATTTTCAGGCAAGAAAAATTGCTTTTAATCTTGGTCTTGAAGGAAAAGCAAATAAAGAAATGGTAGCTTTCGTAAAAGCACTTTACAAAGCGTATGATAGTATTGATGCTTCTTTGTTCGAGATCAACCCGGTATTAAAAACTTCTGACAATAAAATAATTGCTGTTGATGCAAAAGTTTCTTTAGACAACAATGCACTTTACCGCCATCCGGATTATGCTGCTTTGCGCGATGTAACAGAAGAAGATCCTACAGAAGTAGAAGCCGGTGAGCATGAGTTGAATTATGTAAAATTAGATGGCAACGTGGGTTGCATGGTAAACGGTGCAGGCCTTGCCATGGCAACTATGGATATTATTAAACTTTCTGGCGGAGACCCCGCAAACTTTTTAGATGTGGGCGGTACTGCAGATGCAAAAAGAGTTGAGCAGGCATTCCGTATCATTTTAAAAGATCCGCACGTAAAAGGTATTCTGGTAAATATTTTTGGTGGTATTGTACGTTGCGACCGTGTTGCAAACGGAATTGTTGATGCGTATAAAAACATGGGCAATATTCCTGTTCCAATCATTGTAAGGTTGCAGGGAACAAATGCAGTAGAAGCTAAAAAAATTATTGACGAATCAGGTCTTAAAGTTTATTCTGCTATTCAGTTGCAGGAAGCTGCAGACCTTGTTGGTAAATTAATCAAGAACAACTAAAATAAAATTAAGCTTATGAACATGCCTTTAAGGAAAATAATGATGTTAGTACCGCTTGCTGCGGGATTGGTTTTAACCTCTTGTGGCGGTGGCGGTGATGAAGTAACCACCGGTACAGACACGCTTGCAAAGGTCGATACTATGGCAAACAAAGTTCCTCAAGTAATGATAGGAATGCCAGATCCTGCAGAGATGATCGATTTTATAAGAATGACATCTAAAGATGGCAGTCACAGCACCGCATTTTTGAATCCTACTTCTAATGTAAACGGATATGTAGATGACAAATCAAAAGCTTTGAATTTCGGAATTTATAGTTGCGACCTTGATTATTTAGGCATTTTTGATATTGGAAATGCTACCAAAGAATACTTAAAAGTTGTTAAAGCGCTTGGTGAGGACATTGGAGTTTCTGCTGCTGTTTCACCTAATATTTTAAAAAGAGCAGAAGCAAACGTAAAAAATCCTGATTCTCTTGCCGCAATTGCAGATGAGATTTACCTTTCTGCTTCAGAGACTTTAGATGCAAACGGAAAAGGGCCTACTTTGGCTTTAGTAATTGCAGGTGGTTACATAGAAAGTCTTCACATAGCTGCAAACGTTATGAAGTATAATCCTAAAAACCCGGCTGTTTCTCGTTTTGCAGATCAGAAAATTGATATTGATGAATTGATTTTGTTTTTGAAACAATACGAGTCTGATGCAGGTGTTGCTGATGCAATTAAACAGTTTCAGGACCTTCTTGTTTTGTTTAATGAAATAAAAGAAGTTCCGGTTGTTGCAAATCCTGAAGATGCTAAGAAAAAGCATTTCATTGGCGGTGGCACGGTTCTTGAAATGTCACAGGAACAATTCACCAAAATTTCAGAAAAAGTAAAATCGATCAGAAATAATTTTGCCAATATTAAATAAGATGAACGGTTGCGGTTTTCATGAACCCTGCCAATTGAACGAAAGAAAAAAATAAAATTTAACACTATGAAAAAATTAATCTCTTCCTTATTTGTTGCAGGTCTTGTTACATTAGCAAGCTCGCAACTGTTGGCTCAAACAAGTGTGTGCGGGCAATTTCACAGAACCAGGTGTGCAATGGACGGTTCTAAAGATGATGATCGTGAGTTTCTTTACAATGCACAATCAAAAAGCGGTTTGTTTGCCCAAGGCTCAACCAGTAAATTACGTTGTGTAGTTTACAAAGGAATGGATTACCGCTTAACTGTGTGTGCAGAAACAGATATTTTAGGAGACAACATTCAGTTTAAAATATATGATGGTAAAACACAAGAGCAGTTGTTTGATAACACAAAAGAAGAAGGCGCAAAACAATTTGAGTTCTCTTCATCAACTACAAGGCAACTGATCATTGAAGTGTTTATTCCTTCAGGAGAAACAAAAGGAGCAAAAGGAAAACCACTGGATGCTGCATGCGTTGGTTTATTAATAGAGCACAAAGTTTCTGACAGAACAGGCTTTTCACAATATTAATTTTTTACATACATTTTAATTAACCCTTTCGTCTTAACGAAAGGGTTTTTTTATGCTTTTATGTAAGGGAGTTTGTTATGGGTAATTTAATGAGTCTAAAACTTTGTTGGTGAAATTTTTTTGGGACAGAAAATTGAAAGGATATTGGAATTATTTTTGCTATGCACCTGTAACAATTATCAATTTAAACGTTATTCAGTTATGAAGAATTTTATTCTCGCCGCCTTATTTTTTCTGCTGGTTTTTCCACTAAAAAACCTTGCGCAGGAAGATGATGAAAAGGAATCTTTTTGTGTGGAGGTTACCGACAAAAAAGCAATTTCTTTTTACGAAAAATCTAAAGACACAAAAAAATATCCAAAAAAAGACGAGCGGGTAGAACTGTTGCAAAAGGCGCTTGCCATTGAACCCAATTTTGTTGAAGCGCAGTTTCGTCTCGCTAAAGAAATGCTTCCTACCTGGAAATTAGGTAAAATGAAATTCGGGCCCCTGGGTGCTATTTACCGTAATGTCATAAACCTGTGTCCGCAATACCATTCAGATCCGTATTACTACATGGGCTATGATTATTACGAACAAGGCAGAGAAGATTCTGCAACAAAATTTCTAACCTCTTACATAAATTTTAAAGATAACGATGAGCGCAAATTTGCCAAAGATTATGAGCAAATGGTTTACAATGCAAAAATGATGCTCACACAATTGAAATTAGATGCAATGAAGAGTTCAAAAAATGTTCCCTTCGATCCGCATGTTTTGTTACCGGTTTCTACAAAGTATGACGAGTTTTTGTGTATGGTTTCGCCTGACGACAGCGTTTTTCTTTTTACACGCCGTCAGCCTTTTGTAGATCCGTTTGGTACTCACCCGGTAGATGAAATGCAGGAAGTTTTTATGACTGCCAGCAGAAAAGCCGATGGAAATTTTAGCGAACCCGAAGCAATGCCGCACCCTTTCAACAAAAATTTAAAAGAAGGTGGCCCCACTTTAACAGTAAACAGAAAGAGATTGTATTACACCGCTGTGGCAAACGACGGGGCAGGAGAAAACGCAGACATTTATTACAGCGATTTTACTGAAGATGGCTGGACAGTTCCGCAAAAAGTAGAAAACGTTAACGACCCTATTTTCTGGGACTCTCAACCAACAATTTCTGCAGATGGTAACACACTTTTTTTTGCGAGTGACAGAGATGGCGGATACGGAAAAACAGATATCTGGATGGCTTTCAGAAATCCAAAAACCGGTAAATTTGGTAAACCTGTAAACTGTGGTCCCGGAATAAATACACCGGGAAAAGAAAAATGTCCGTTCATACACAGCGATTCTGAAACACTTTATTATTGTAGCGATGGTATGACGGATGGTTATGGCGGCCTTGATATTTATCTTGTTAGAAAAGATGAACCCGGAAACTGGATGCGTCCGGTAAACATTGGTTCGCCTATCAACACTCCAGAAGATGAGGCCGGATTTTTTGTGAGTACAGACGGGGAGTGGGGCTATTTTTCGTCAGAACCATCGCAAAGATTAAACGGCAAAGGAGTTGGCAGGTTTGATATTTATCGTTTTGAATTGTACAAAGAAGCAAGGCCGCAGGAAATGACCATGCTTAAGGGAACTGTAAAAGATAAAGACGGTTTAGCGGTTAAAGGAGCTGAGGTCGAAATAAAAAATCCAACCACAAAGCAAATTATAAAAGCCGTGGTTGATTCTTCTACCGGAGATTGGGTGGCTGCAGTAAATAAAAAACAATTTAAAGACACAGTAATTGTAAAAGTAAAAAAAGAAGGCCAGGCATTTTCTGCAACAGCGGTAGCAGTAAAAAATGCCGATATGAAAACCCAGCCCAAAGAAGTAAAGATGGAAGTAAAAGAAATGAAAGTGAATGAACGTGTAGTAATAAATGAAATTCATTACAAAACAAATTCTGCAGAACTTGAATCTGCTTCTTACATTATGCTCAACGAATTTGCACAATGGCTCAAAGAAAACCCTAAAGTAAAAGTAGAGATTGGCGGGCATACAGATAATGTAGGTTCTTCGGCTTCCAACCTGGCTTTATCAAGCGACAGGGCTTTTACTGTTAAAGCCTATTTGGAAGACAGGGGTATTGACGGACACAGAGTAACTGCAAAGGGTTTTGGCGATACTGTAAAGATTGCAGATAACAGCACCGCAGAGGGCAGAGCAGAGAACAGGAGAACAGAATTTAGAATTAC
>JACMLS010001001.1 GCA_014379485.1 Bacteroidia bacterium
CAAAAACAAAAAGTTTAAAAAAGCTGTTCAGAATACCTATTAGTTAACTTTACCCTTTCGCAAAAAACTATATTATGAATAAAAGAATAGCGGTGTTTGGTTTTTTCCTGTTTTTTTCAGGAATGATTTTTTCTCAAAGCGCACGGTTTACGGAAGACTCTGTAAAATTTGTAAAGGAACTTGGAGCTTATTTCCAGGAATTTTCTGCAGATAAAAAAGAAGCTGAGAAATGGGTAGATGATTTTACGGTTTTCTGGAAAACTCCGCAGTTTTCTCCGGTGTTCCGTAATTCTGTTTACAAGATCTGTAACCAGATGGCGGTAAAAAAATTAAAACCAACTCCTTTCTTTAAAGATTTTTTAACCGCTGTCGGAAATTTCATCAACAACAAATTACCGGTTTCAAATTATTCAAACTGGCAAGCCTGCCTCGAAAAAGTGCTGGTCCCAAAATCTACCCGCGCTGCCGGAGATTTTCTTGAAATGAGCGTTTCTCTTTTCAGTAATAATACTTTTTTTAAATCGCCTACTTATGAGTGGGCCTCCAGTTCAACCGATTTTAAATTTGATTACGATTCTGTGCCCCGCGTAACCTTTCCTGAAATTACCGTAATTGGTACTACTCCGCGCGGAGATTCTCTTACTATAGAAAAAACCAAAGGAATGTTTTATCCCGGAAGCGGAAAATTTTACGGAACAGGTGGAAAAATTCCATGGACCCGCGTTGGCCTTGAGTCTGATGTGTACGCCGACGTTAGAAAATTTACCATTGATTGTAAAACCGGCGGATACATTACTGACTCTGTTACCTTTTACTATTCAAGATACCTTGATAAACCACAGAAAGGACGTGTTACTGATAAATTACTGAGTGAGAAAGATAATCCAACCTATCCACGTTTTGACTCTTACAGCAAACGGCTAATAGTAAAGAATGTTGCCCCGGAAGTTGATTTTGACGGAGGTTTTGCAATGCGGGGTCCCCGTTTTGTTGGAAGTGGCGACGCATTAAACCCGGCGAGATTGATTTTTAAACGCAACGGCCAAAAATTTCTGGAAGTTGCAGCACGAAATTTTATTATGTCTAAAGAAAAAGTAAGTTCAGAGCAGGCAGCAATTAAATTTTTTCTGGAGAAAGACACGCTCATACATCCGGGTTTGAGTTTTAAATATTTTGTGGATCAGAAAAAAGTTTCGCTTATCAGAACAGACGATGGTTTGCAAAAAACGCCGTTCTATTCTTCCTTCCATAAAATGGATATGTATTTTGAAGAGCTGATCTGGAAATTAGATGAGCCAAAAATTGATTTTGGTTTTATTGCCGGCAATTTTCAGGGCGAGGCTTATTTTGAGTCGCAGGATTTTTTCAGGAAAGACCGGATGGATGATATAAGGGGAATGGAAGAAACCAATCCTCTTACAAAAGTAAATGAGTATTTCGAAAAAAACGGCAAGAAAAGAGCGTTTACTGCCAATGACCTTGCTGTTTATATGAAATGGAAGGCGCTGGATCTTAGACCTATCATTATTAAAATGGCCACTTTCGGGTTACTTTTTTATGATGTAGAAACAGATGTAATTACTTTAAAAGAAAAACTTTTCAATTATATTAAAGCCAACAAAAAACTCATGGACTATGATGTGTTAACTGTACACTCTCATAATCCGGGAAATTCAAATGCAACGCTTAACCTTGTAAATAATAATTTTGACCTTGTATTGCATGGCGTAAAAAGCATTTTACTTTCTGATTCTCAAAAAGTATTTGTTTTCCCAAAAAGCGGAGAGCTGGTAATAAAAAAGAACCGCGATATGGATTTTAAAGGTGTTGTGGCTGCGGGTAAATTTGAGTTTCACGGAAAAGATTTTCATTACAGTTATGAGAAAAATAAAATTGATCTTAAAAACGTAGATAGTTTAAGAATTTATGTAGAGCCCTTTAAAGATGATGAGATTGCCGGGACTGGAAATTTCAGAAGAGTAGAAACCGTGCTTGAAAACATTAACGGTGAGCTGGATGTGGATCATCCGAGTTCACATTCAGGCAGGTTGAATAAACCGGAATTTCCGATTTTTAAGAGTTTTAAAGAGTCTTATGCATATTATGATAAAAAAACTATTCAGCGGGGCGTTTATAACCGCGATAAATTTTACTTTAAGTTAGATGCCTTTACAATAGATTCGCTCGACAACTTTACAAACAAAGCGCTGCATTTTGACGGAGAGTTTTCTTCGGCAGATATTTTCCCGAATTTTCGTGAGCAGATCACACTTCAAAAAGATTATTCGCTGGGCTTTATCCGCAAAACACCTCCCGGTGGTTATCAGTTGTACGGTGGCAAAGCAAAATTTGATAATGAAATACGTTTAAGTAATAAAGGTTTGCGTGGCGATGGTACTATAGAATTTGGCCCATCCATTACACAGGCAGAAGATTTTATTTACTTTCCTGATTCTATGAACGGCACTTCAAATACTTTTGATGTAAAAGAAACAGAGTCGCCTGATGAGTTTCCGCAGGCGCACGGAGATAAGGTGTACATACACTGGATGCCTTATAAAGATCTTCTGCAGGCTTCAGACACAAAAGATCCGTTTAAAACATACAATGACCAGGCAAAATTTCATGGACGTTTTGATCTTTCAAAAACAGAATTGTTTGGCCGCGGAAAAGTTGAGTTTCAAAAAGCAGATCTTATGTCTGAAAAAATATTATTCAAGAAACAGAAATTTTTCAGTGATACAGCAGATTTTCATCTCAGGGCTTTTGATGAAGAAGGATTTACTTTTGCAACAGAAAACGTAAAAGCTACTATTGACTTTACTACCCGTTCCGGATTATTTATATCTAACGGTAAAGGCTCTGTAGTGCGTTTTGATAAGAACCAGTACATCTGTTATATGGACAGGTTTAAGTGGTACATGGATAGCGAAAGTATTGACCTGGGCGATGATAAGAAAAAGATAGAAGCAGCTGATGCTGAAGAAGGAATTAATATTGAGGGCCCGGAATTTATCTCTGTTCATCCTAAACAGGATTCGTTGCGGTTTTTTGCACCGGCCGCAAAATATAATCTCAGAAAAAATATAATTGCCTGTATCAACGTTCCGTTTATAAACGTGGCCGATTCGCGCTTTTTTCCGGATAGCGGAAAAGTTACCATCTTCAGAAGCGCGGTAATGGATACGCTTAGAAACGCTGTTATTAAAACCAATACCGTTACAAAATTCCACGATATTAAAAACGTAAAAGCAAATATTTACGGAAGAAAACGTTACCTCGCTAACGGAGATTATACTTATTTAGATG
Organism: Bacteroidia bacterium; assembly: GCA_014379485.1. Classification (GTDB taxonomy): domain Bacteria; phylum Bacteroidota; class Bacteroidia; order B-17B0; family Aurantibacillaceae; genus AM-1111. The sequence goes on from JACMLS010001001.1 coordinate 3,310, forward strand.
AGAATAATTCTCCGTACAATATTCATTTTGCAACTATAAAGCCCGATACATCAGGCAAAACGGTTTCAGAAGGTCTTATTCCTGAAAAAGATAATTTTAAATTCAACGATTATTTTTCTTTCGCCGGAAAAGTATTTCTTGTAGCAGAATCTCAATACCTGTTTTTTGAAGGTGGAACAAGAATGACGCACCAGTGCTCTCGAATCGGAAAATCATATCTTTCTTTTTCAGGAGAGATCAATCCTAAAGAAATTTTTATTCCAATTCCTAAAACCCCGACTGATGTGGATGGTAAACGGGTAGTGAATGCGCTTATGTACTCGCCAGATACAACAGGCGTGTATACAGGCTTCGTTTCGCCAAAACCATCAAAAAGAAATGATAAAGAAATAATTACGGCAGATGGTTTTTTAACCTTTGATAAAGATGCCGGTGAGTACAGAATTTCTAACAGAGAAAAATTAGTTGAGCAAAACCTGCCCGGAAATTACCTGAGTCTTAATACAAGCAATTGCGTTGTGTACGGCGAAGGAAAATTTGATATTGGGGCAGATCTTGGGCAA
>JACMLS010001002.1 GCA_014379485.1 Bacteroidia bacterium
AAACAGAAAAAAATTATTGAGGAACAGAAAATAAAAGTAGATGAAGCTTTTGAAAAATTGCATGAGAAGAATAAGGAAGTGATGGATAGTATTTATTATGCGCGAAGAATTCAGCGGGCATTAATTACTTCAGAAAAATATATTGAACGGAAATTGAAAATTATAACTGGTAAATTATAAATGAACCGCCGCAACATTATATTTACGTTGTTGTCTTTTTTTTGCGGGAATTTTTTTTCGCAGGCAGATAAAACAATTGACTCGCTGAAGTTGGCCTTGAAGAATGCAAAGCACGACACAATACGTTGCAACATTTTATTACGGCTTGCTACTCTTGCCGATGAAAATGAATGGCCGCAATTCAATGAAGAACTAAGAAATTTATCCGAATCAAAATTAAAGCCCCTTACCGCTGCCAATCCACTTGCAAGGATTTATAAGAAATATCTTGCTTCTGCATTAAGCAACAAAGGAATCATTGCGCGCCGGCAAGGAGATATAAAATCAGCAATGGATTTTTTTAATAAAACACTACAACTATGCGGAGAAATAAATTACATTGAAGGAACCTCATCTGCCTTAAATGATCTGGGGCAATTGTATAATAAACAGGGAGAAATTAAAAAGGCAATTGAATATCTGAACCGCGGACTTGAAATAAAAGTTAAACTAAAAGATAATATTGGCATGGCAGATATTATGAATAATCTTGGTGGTATTTATGCAGACCAGGGCGATATTCCCAAAGCACTTGAATTCAATCATAAAAGTTTAAAAATACAGGAAGAAATTAAGGATTCTATTGGAATACGAAGGTCGCTTAACGATCTTGGAAACTTGTACAATCATCAGAATGATCCCGGTTCTGCGTTAAATTATTATTCCAAAGCGTTAAAACTCTCCGAACAACAACGCGATAGAAATGGAATTGCGCTTATGCTAGTTAACATTGCCGCAATTTACAGTAAGCATGGCGATCTGCTTTGCCACCCCGCACGTGATTCGGTTTGTTTACGTGCAGGACAGAATAAAGCATTGGAATATTACTTCAGGAGTTTAAAAATAAGTGAGGGACAGGATAACAAGAGGGCAATTGCAAACTGTTGTAACAATATCGGCACTCTTTATTTTAGAAATGGAGATCCTGCCTGCACTTCCAACGCTGTCACCTGCAGAAAAGAGGGGCGGAGAAAAGGAATGGAATATTACGGGCGCGCATTAAAAATAATGGAAGAAATAAACGACAAAAAAGGTGTCAGCACATCGCTGTTCCTTACAGCAACTGCTTTTTTTGAGCTGGAACAAACTCAGGAAGCCGAGGCCAATGCAAAAAAAAGTTTCCGGATTGCATCAGAACTTGGTTTCCCCGCAAGTATACGAAACGCTTCAGAGTTGCTGTTTAAAATTTATAAGAAGAAAAACACTCCTAAACCTGCTCTTGAGATGTATGAGCTTTTTATTTTAATGCGGGATAGCATTAATAACGAACAAACCAAAAAAGCTACAATAAAATCCCAGCTCAAATACGAATACGAAAAAAAATCTGCCGCAGACTCTGTAAAAAACGCAGAACAACAAAAAGTAAAAAACGCTCAGCTCTCTGCGCAAAACGCAACACTTAAGCAAGAAAAATTTCAGCGTTATTCGTTAGTCGTTGGGTTGTTGATCGTTCTGGGTGGTTTGGGATTTGTGATCAATCGTTTTCGGGTTACAAGCAAACAGAAAAAAGTTATTGAAGAACAAAAGATTGTGGTTGATGAAGCTTTTGAAAAATT
>JACMLS010001003.1 GCA_014379485.1 Bacteroidia bacterium
GCAGCTATCGTGTTCTTAACGGGCAAACTTCAATTGATACAACGGAATCTGTATTTGACATTGAAAACACATTTAAATTAGAATACAATGGCTCAGAAGACGAGATCATTAAAAAAATTCAGGAGGGAAATGTAAGTATTCCGTTGTCGCGCGATGCTGAGGGAAGAATTCTTAAAAAAAACAATTCGCTGATCAAAACCCCTGAGTTCAATGAAAAACCACTTACACAAAAGGTAAATGTCGGCGATGATCAGATTGTAAATATTCAGTATGGTATCGATAAAGATGTGTCTCAGGTTGATTCTCTTGCAAAAACAATTGAAGATGAAATTCTTCAAAAAATTGAACCGGATATGATGGAACGGCCGATTACACAAAAAGTAAATATCAGCGATGAACCAATAACAGATTATTTGATTAGTCCTCTATTGCATTTTGATTCCACACTGATTGATTCAATTTTGAAAATATCAAAACCTGTTGATACAATTGAGAAATGTACACCACATCTTTTGTTCGGTAATATGCGAACAACTCCATTTGTTGGTCAACTGCGAAGTAAGGAGACTGAATCAACACAAAAAACAAGCAATGAAAAACCACTTACGCAAAAAGTAAACATAAGCGATGAACCGTTTAACAATACAGTTATTGGAATAGTAGAAGAGAGCGATTCTACTTATTTGGAAATTCCGCTGATACAATTTTCTTCTCCATTTCTGTTTATTGGTTCAAGCTTAAGTGAAGATGTGTTAAGGGAAAGGACTGAAAAAGAAACCTCGTGTCTTAAATTCCTCTTCTCTTTTTTTCTGAATTAATACTCCGCATCATCTCATTAAAATGTTTCAGCAATTTCCAGGAGTCTGAATCGGTATTGTGTTCAACCAGCCAAACGTCTCCAAAACAATTGTCCGCTTTTCGTTTTATAAGATATTTTGGATTAGCAGTAAAACTCTCTAAAGTATCAACCTCCAGTTCAAGTTCAAAATCATAGGGCATGTTAAAATATTCAGGCTTACTTGCTTCAATCAGATTTTCCTCTGACATTTTTGCTGCCAGTCCTAAACAACGCAAAAGCTCATTGGGATATTCGTTTACAGAAAGAACTTTTTCCGGAATATATTCTTTCCCGTTCCAGGCATACCTTATGCTTACATATCTATAGGGCATTGCATACGTTTTGTGTTGAATGTCTATTTTATAAAACCCATTATTAATTTCAGTAGAACGTTCCTGATAAAAGCCAAACAATTCCTGCACCTTTTCATATTTCCCTCTTTTGTGTGAAAAGACAAAAAGATTATTTCCTCCCGATCCTCCGGGGCCATCAAAAAGAAAAGTCTTATTGGTTTTATTTCCAGCTACAAGAGGTATAAAACGGGTTGCAGCCTCTTTCTCAAACTTATTACTGTCAACACGGTAAATATCCAGCCAATCTGCAAGAGCTAAATCATTAATCAGTTTAAGAATGGTATCTGGGATCAATTCAACAGCCGTCTCCTTTCCGGAAGGTTTACTTTCAGTTTTCGCAGGTTGAGACGCAATGTGTTCATCTTGCGGATTACATTCTGCAAAAGCAATGAACAACATTAGTATGGAAACTATTTTTTTCAGGGGTTCAATTTATTGTGCCAAACGTAAATAATAAACTTTAAAGTGTATAAACAATTTATTATTCGCACAAGGCCACTTATTATGTGAAACCCTCAAAAAAATTTGCTTAGAATACGTCTCCCTTTATTGAGCTTAAACAATTTATTTTGCAAAGGTTCGTTGTTTATACATGAGATCTTTTTTGCAATCTGTTTTTCTTTTCCTGATTTTTCATTGCAAAGCGCAAATCACCCGCTACAATACAGAATCAACTACCGCATGGGAGAATGAACTGACTTCATCAGACAGTAGTAATAACGAAGAAATTATTGGCGAAAATATTTTTCCTTTGGTTTTACGAAACGCGGAAGGAAAAATAATTGGAACTCCTCAAAAAAAAGAGCCTGTCATCATAAAAGTAAACAACGAATTTGCCCGTTTAATTCCGGGGCCGCGTAAAAGCAAATTTCCTTTAAGCGGAGAGTTTGTACATCTGGTTCCACTTCCAGAAATTGACAGCGCAATGGTTCCTCAATTCAAAACAAAAGAAGAAAAATGGGATATTTTACTTCAGAGTTTTATTGATGAAGAATTTATTTACTGCAAAAAATTTGATTCAACCGGAAAACTTACAAGTTATATTACTTCGGCCAGAGGTTTTCATTGCACATTTTTTCCGCTGTCGTGTATTGATTTTAGCAGGGGCACTAATGGAAATATAATTTGCAGAATTCATAATATAAAACAAGAACCCGGAACAATTAAGTGGAATTGTACAGGAGGGAATTTAATTTTTGGTTGCGATACACTTAAAACAAAAGTTTCTGATGAAAAACAAGTTGCCGGTCTTTCTGAATGTTTCAGACAAAGAAGAGCTTCTTACAAAAAAGATGGCGACACAATTTGTTTTAAGATGAATCTTGTTGATGGCAAAAAAACAAAAGAAACCTGGAAAGTGATCAAAGAAAACAACGAAGAAATTATTATTGAGAAAATAAAAGAAGAAAACGCTTCTTTCTATTGTCCAGCTACTGCTTGTCCTAAAAAACTTAAAACAGAGGGAAACTCTCCGGCTGATACATATTATAAAACCTCTTTACTCTTAGAGTAGAAAATTATTCAACCACAACTTTTTCGCAATAAGTTTTGTCTCTTGGCTCAGGCTTAAGTGAAAATGTGATTCTGGAAAAAGCGGAAGCGAATTATATTTTTTTATTGTATTTTTACAGGAGAACCAGATTTCATTTTAGACCATATGGCAAAAATTCAGCTAAGCCGCATTGTTGAACGGGAAGATAGCAAACGAGCCTACAAAGTATTTGTTGATGGAAAGCAAACGAACGAAATACGCTCAGGTGAAACGATTTATCTGGAAACGACTCCCGGCAATCACGAAATAAAATTAAAAATAGACTGGTGTGGTTCCCGGGTCTTTCATTTTACAGCTGATAGTAATAAAACCGTATTATTACAGTGTGGGAATAATGTGCCGAAACTGTTTTTTCTTTTCCGTGGTTTCGTGGGGTTTGGAATTGTTCTCTTTAATAGCCAGAATTACTTGTGGCTGAGAGCAAAAGCTTAGCAGGAGAGTGTAGTTGGTTTTTTTATCGAATGTTGGATCACTGTTTTTAAAGCTTCTCAAAACTAAAAAACGATCCTGCGCCACCACAATTTTCCTAAGAACTTAGCGTTCTTATGATACAATGAAAAACTTATTTCTTACCCTGTTTATCTGTTGCGGAATATTAAGCCGGGCACAAGATTCTATTAACAGGCCGTGGAATGATATTGTAGAAAATTACGGGCAATACGCGCCCCTGCTGAAAAGATTAAGCGGAGAAACAGAAAAAAATATTCTTGAAGAAGAAAAAATTTCAACACTAAAGAAAAACAAAACACTCATAAAAAAACAACTTGAGAAGGAATTGATCAGAAGAAAGGATCCGGCTACGCTCTACCATGTAAGGGGCGGTTATGTTGACTATGACCCTTCCTACCAATGGTATGTTGAAAATATAATTGATAGTCTTTTGAACACTATGATAGAACGCGATGCCGAAGGAAGAATAAAAAATAAACCACCGCAAACGACTTTTACATTTGCAGCTCCCTGTAACAACTGCATGCAAAGCCTTTCTCCCGCAATGTTCAACGACAGTATAACAACCATTTATGAATGGAAAAACCCTCTTCCAAAAAAAATTAATCAGAAAACAAAAGAGGTTCCGGCCAAACAAAGAAAAATTACAACGTTTGATTTCAATGAAAAAATCACAATCAATCTTTGCTGCGGCATTGGAGAAAAAATCAAATCAGTTTCTCCCCGCGAAACAACAGTAATAACAACGCAAAAAGCACTTTCAGAAATAACAACTGTTGCAGGTTTTCCGATTATTTGTGGAGGTACTAAAACAGAGAACTTAAAAAATAAATTAAAAGGAAACTGGTGCAATCATTTTTACAAAGATGAAAAGGGAAAAGAGATGTGGAAACTTTTTCCCTCTGCCGGATTAATGAGTGGCTGCACCGGAATTGGGTTTTTTGAGAATGACAGTTGCAGAGAATACATTTCAGGTATGATCTCCATTTTCGGCAGATTTTCTAAACAGAAAACAAATTTTTCTGTTAAAGATTCTGTTCTGACTTTTACAATAAAAACCAATGAGGGAAAAACAGAGTTTGAACACTATAAGATCATTAAAGTGGATGAGACCGAAATTTTACTTGAGAGAATTGCCGACCAAATAAAAACAGCCGTTCCGTTCCTCTTGATAGAACCCGACCATTGCCATTGGGGAATGGGAGAAGCCGGCACTAAAAAATAAGCCATTCAAATTTGTTACTTTTATGCCTCTTTCTCATTATAGAAGCATGAAAACAAAACAAATCCCCCTTTTAGCATGTACAGCGCTTTTATTGCTCACTTTCTTTCTGAATTTTTCTTTGAGCAAGAAATACAAAATTCACGATATAAGAAAAGGAAGGCCACCGGGCACAGAAAAAATTACTGCCACACTTTTTTGCGATCAGGAAGAGGTTACCAATTTCAGTTACCAGGAATATTTATACTGGACAAAAATAATTTTCGGAAAAAAATCTGCGCGCTACATTGCTGCTTTGCCTGATACTACTGTGTGGAATATTTTTCCTTGTTCTAAAGCGCATATTAAAAATTATTTAATGCATCCTAAATATCGTTATTACCCGGTTGTTGGTGTTTCATACGAGCAGGCTTTGAATTTTACAAAATGGAGGAGCGATCGTGTAATGGAATTTATTTTAATTGGACAAGGTTATATGAAACATGTTCCTGCCCCCGATTCTGTAAATTATTTTACAATTGAACGGTATTACGAAGGAAAAATAAAAGTCCTTGACGAAAAAAAACCTGTTTATCCTTACTATCCGGAGTATCGGCTTCCTTCTGTTGAAGAATGGAAAATGATCAGCTCTTTGTCTGATTCGTTGTTCATAGCTTCTGTTCCCGGTATCGGAAAAAACCACTCACTTTCTTATTATGATTCTGAAAAACACATTAACTGCGATTTTTTAATTAACCCTACTTTAATTTGTAAGAACGATAGCATGATCCAGGAACCCATAAGAAAAACAACTTATTTTAAGAAAAGAACAAAATTAAAATGGCTGGTAGATGACATTCGTGGCAACGTAAGCGAAATGTCTTCTGTAAAAGGAGTTTCGCTGGGTGGTGATTGGAACACGCCTTATTCAAAGATCATGGCAATAAGCACTTCTAACTACAGCAAGCCCGATGTGTACACCGGTTTCAGAAATGTGTGTGAGTGGAAAGTGTGGGCGAAATAAAATTGTTGTTATTTGTTTTTTCTCCTGATCTCTTCCAGCCAATTCATTGCTTTTTCTTCAGTGTCGAAATAACTCATTGTGTGTGCAGGTTTTTCTACGCGCATTACAAAGTTTGCAATGAGAGCAAGGCCCAAACCGTTTAACACAAAAGCTTCGGCAATTTTTCTGTCAGATCTTTTTTGATTTCTCCATTTCTTTCTTGTCTCTGCCAGGTGATGCATATCAAAAGGCAAAATAACAATGATGTAAAATTTTTTGCCCTCACCCAACAATTCATCATAAGCGGCCCAGATCTCGTCCAAATGCTCAACCAAAACCTCAGCGCCGGGGTTTACCTCCACTCTCAGAAAATCATCATCGAGCACAGTAAGTTTTGCGAATGAAATTGTCTTATGTCTTAACGTTGCTTTGATGCTTGGGGGCCTGAAATAGCGTACAAAGATAGCAATTGTGATTCTTTTCAGAAAAAACCTCTACTGATATGGTTTTCAATTGTTTCGCCGAACAGTTGGAAACGAAAAAGCCGCTCCCGGAAAACAGGAACGGCTTTTTACGTTTCAGATTTTAATTTTCTATGATCATTTTTTTTACGATTCTTTTGCCGTTTTCGGTAATAATATTCACAAAATAAATTCCTGCAGCAACCTGCGAAGTGTTGATTGTGCGCTGGCTCATATTATTTGTAAAAGCACTTTCAATAAGTATAATTTGTCCAAGTGTGTTTGTCATTTCTATGGCAGCAATTTTTTCTTTTCCGGCATTAACAGTCAATTGGTTTTTTGCAGGATTCGGAAAAATGGAAACGAAACCATGATCATTTTCGTTAATGCTTAACGGAGCTGCCTGATTTCTGATGTTAGACCTGGATGTATTTACGAGTGCACGGCTTGGATCGCATGAAATTGTCCAGCTTGTATAAACTCTCCAACTGCCGGTAGTTTGATAAATTGCATAATTCGGATCTGTATATGCAAATGATGAGGCACTTAATGTTTGTATGGTGTTCCAGACACCTGAAGAAATATCATCTCGTTTGAATAAATAGTTTGACAGAGCAGGCACAGGTTGGATCTGTCCTTCTATCTGGTAATGATTCCACGAAAAATTGCCGCTGCTGTTTTGAAAGAACATGGTTTGATGAAACGGACTCATTGCGCCAATATTTCCGCAGGTATCTTTTATTGCAATCTTATATCTCCATGAAGATGCGTTCGGATTACCATCTGCAGCATATAAAGTTTTAACTGTATCTGTAAACTCGCTTAAAGAATCAACAGAAATAATTCCGATCAGACCATAATCATTGTTGGCCGTATCACGATAAACAAAAAAAGAATCGACTCCGTTGTATAAAGTTTTATCCCAGTAAATAATATTGTTTTGAGAAATACTGTCAACAGTAACCATACAAATTTCAGGCGTTGCAGGGTTAATGGTTGTTACGGAAATGGTGTTGCTTCGAATAGTATCTCCGCAACTGTTTGTAACACGTACAGAATAATTGCCACTTACATTTGCGGTTATGTTTTGTGTAGTAGCACCGTTTGTCCACAAATAAGCGGAGCCTGATGGGGCCGACAACGCAACGCTGCCAAGTAAGCAAAAGGTGGTAACACTGCCCGCAGTAATTGTAGTTTGATTAACGTGAAACGTATCAATAGCGCAATGCTGAAAACCACTGAAAATACTGTCGCAGGCCGGACCACCAAATAATGTTACAGGTTCTCCAACCGTATAATCGTAGTACGTTGTTCCAACAACTCCGCTTCCACCACAACTGTTTACCATTTGAGGACTGAATGTGGTTTGACTGAGTGAAAGGTTTGCAATAAATAATGCTACTAATGTTATTTTTTTCATTTTTGTTTGTTTAAAAAAATGGCGGGTTATTTTATTTTTTGAATAAACACCGTAGCATAAACCTCATCGATAGAGGGGAGCGTTAAGTTCTGGCCAAGGCCGGAAGCGTAGGCTGTACTTGCAAAATGATCGAGCTTATAAGATGTTTGAACGGTAACAACAATTACTCCCTCAACCATAGCTTTGGTGGTTACCCCGTAACTGTTATGTGCAATATCAGCAATTCCATTCAGTACAATATTATTGCTTATATCTTTTACACAAAGTTTACTGTCGTTACACCTGTAAGCCTGCGCCTGTGCTTTTATGTAGTAGGTTCCCGGATTTAAAGTTATGGTGCTTCCGCTGCGCGAAATGGCCGTGCCGTTTGATGCCTGTGTATTATTTAATAAACGCTGGTTCCATCCTGAAACAGAGGCTACGCTTGTACCACTTACATACCTTTCTTCGTAAACAGCATAATCTGACCATTGACTGAACTTTGCAACATTGGCAGTATCTGATTTTTTTGATACCAAAGCGTAAGGAACGGATTGAAATTGCTGAGACGCAACCGGAACATATACAGAACCGTTAAAAATATCTACCGTCAGCCAATGAACATCTGCCAACCAGTTTATTGCACTAAAACTTGCAGCTGAGCCAAGACCTGTAGTTGTACCTGCACCAATTACTAAATTAAATTGCCCCATGCTATTGGTGGTTGCTGTTGCATTTGTTTCCTGCCATATAAGTGTACCTGTTGCAGTTGTTTTGTTTATAGAAAACCGAACGTTAACAGCCTGGTTTGTTTTTGCGTTTCCGTTAGCATCGCGCGCAACGGCCTGGTAATTTATTCCGTAAGGAAAGGTTTGTGCTTTTAATAAAGCGATTGTCATCAGACAAAGCGAAAAGCTTGCAATTAACTTTTTCATAGGTTGGTTTTTAGAAAATAAATAATATTTAAAGATCGTTCTGCATAATTTTTTTAACACAAACCAGGCTAAAGACCTGTATTAATTTTTAAAACCTCCTAACAGTATTCCCCGGGAGGGGAAGAAGGGTGA
>JACMLS010001004.1 GCA_014379485.1 Bacteroidia bacterium
AATAATTATACAGAAGAACTCAATTGCAGTAACGCATTAAATTATTATTTGCTTGCCGCAGAAAATTCTGAAGACAAAGAATTTAAAGCCAAATGTACGTTCATGGCAGCCAAGTGCGAGTTGAACGCAAGCTACAGTAAAAAAGGATTGGGGGAAGACAAATACTTTGGGATTTTGCAAAAAGATTTTTCTAAAACAAAATACTATTCTGAAATTTTAAAAGAGTGCAGTTACTTTAGATATTATGTTAAGAAGTGATAAGACTCTTTTTCACCACTGAGTGCACTTAGGGACGCTAAGCTTACACTAAAAAAAACTTAATCCGCGCAAACCAACCTAATCCGCGTTATCCGCGTTCCTTTTTTGTGTTCATTGAAATCCTCCAAGTTCTTTCAGTGTGATCTTTCCTTCGTAAAATGCTTTGCCTACTATGGCGCCTGAAAGACCGGCTGTTTTTAATTCGTGCAGATCAGCAACAGAACTTACGCCACCGCTTGCAATCAGATTTATTGAGGGATATTGCTTTTTTATTTTTTTATAAAGATCTGTTGATGGGCCTTGCAATAAACCATCTTTTGCAACATCAGTACAAAAAATATTTTTTATTCCTTTCATTACATTAAACCCTAAAAAATCAAAAACAGAAAGATCTGTTGTTTCTAACCAGCCGCCAACCGTAATTTTTTCGTTACGGACATCGGCTCCTAAAAAAATTTTATTGCTTGTGTATTTGTCAATCCAGCCAAAAAATTTGCCGGGATCTTTTACTGCTATGCTTCCTATTGCTGCCATGCTGGCGCCTGCGTTAAAAATTTTATCGAGGTCAGTATCATTTTTTATTCCGCCCCCAAAATCAATGATGAGTTTGGTTTCTTTTGCAATTTTTTCCAATACAGAAAAATTAATTACAGTGCCCGCTTTTGCCCCGTCTAAATCTACCAGGTGCAAACGTTTTATTCCGGCAGATTCAAATTGCTTTGCAACTTCTAACGGATTTTCGTTGTAAATTTTCTTTTGCGCGTAATCGCCTTGTGTAAGACGTACACATTTGCCGTCTATAAGATCTATTGCGGGAATAATTTGCATAAGGATACAAAGAAACAAAATTTTGCCACAGATTTCGCGGATTTGCGCAGATTAAAGGCGCAGATTGTTTTTTAAAGGGGGCAGTTTTTAAATAATCTGTGTTGAAAATCTGTGGCATGAAGAAAGCTTGTGTTACGCGGATGTGTTTTGATTTGTAGAGGACTGTAACTTTTGGTGTTAACAAACGTTACAAAAGAAAAGAGCACAATAATGTAAAGACAGGTACGTTCTGTAATCTCATCCCATAAATAATTTATTAATCGTTAAAACCAAGGCAACATGAAAACATGGCTAAGAAATTTTTGTTTTGTTTTTTTTGTGATCGGAACAATTTGTGTGGATGCGCAAAAGAAAAGTTCTAAATATGAACTGCTTTGTCATCCCAAAGAAATTAATAAATTCTGCAACCTTTCTGAAAGATCTTTTCATTACGATTCTTTGGTTTTGAAAGGAGCAGATGAAGAAACAGAATGGCGCGAACTTTTTACAAAGATCAGTTCATTTCCCAACTTAAAATATATTGAGCTCAATGGAAATGATCTGGACGAATTGCCTGAAGGTTTTAAAGGTCTTACACAAATAAGAGCCCTGGCAATTAAAAACAATCCTTTACTCGATCTGAAAAAATCTTGCACTGTTCTTAAAGATTTTCCGCTGCTGAATTCTTTGAGTCTTGAAATTTCAGGAATAAACGAACTTCCTGGCAATATAAATACCTTACTCCATATTGAGCAACTTAATTTAATTGAAGCTGTGCTTGACGATGAGCAATTTGCTGCTGCAGATAAAATTCAAAAGCTTGAGTTCAGGCAGCCGCTTGCGTTTGCCGATAAAAGCCGCAGAGAAATTTCAATTACTTATACGGGCACTGATGCAGACCTGATGCGCGATGATGTTTCTTTTCTTCCTTCATTATATCCCGGAACTTATGATAATGCCTTGGTAGCTGAAACAGGCTTTGTTCCACAGTTACTTACCAAAGAAATGCTGGCAGAGAAAAATGTGTTCGTTAAAAAATACGATAATGTTGTGCCTCCGATAAAAGATCTTGATATAGAAAAGAATTTTTATGAAATAAATGCAGTACAAGGCGGAACAATTAAATCTGAAAGCGGAACGGTAATAAAATTACCTGCAAATGCTTTTGTTGACGGTGCAGGAAATCTTATAACAGAAAAAGTAATTGTTAATTACCGTGAGTTTAAAGATCCGATAGATTTTTTGGTGAGCGGAATACCGATGACCTATGATTCCGGCGGAACAAGCAACACGTTTCAATCTGCCGGAATGTTTGAGCTGAATGCTTCGGCCGATGGAAAAGAAGTTTTTTTAGCTCCCGGAAAAAAAGTGGAAATGGATTTTGTAAGTACAGATCCGGCCAACACATACAATTTTTATTCTTTTAACGACAAGAAAAATAATTGGGAAAATATTGGAAAACCCGGCGATGCAAAAGTGCAGGCCGCCGCATCTTTTACAATTTACTCAAACGCGTGGAGGTTTTACAAAAGCCTTTCGCAGGTAGGTATCCCGGTTTATGACACGGTTACTTTTAATGAGCGTTTTTTGAGTAACGATTATTATTTTACGAGAGAAAAGACCAAAGACAATGTTATTGATAAGAAGAAAAAGAAAAAAATAAGAGCAAACAGGCTTGTAAAAATTGCCTCTGTAAACCGTAACCGCGCCGGAGAAATAAAGTTTTTCATTAAACATAATGAGGTTACGCACCCGGAAATGAATTGTTTTATAAAGAATAAATGGATGCTTATAGACAATATGCAGGCATCAGATTTCAGATCTGCTTTTTCAAGCGGAAAATATTACAGTGATATACGGATACTTGATAATGGAAACAGTTATGAGATACAACTGAAATGCGATGCGGGAATAAAATCTTTTAACGCAGTTCCGATGGAATTTACAGAAACAAAAGTAGAGGGAAAACACAGAAAGGGCTGGACAGAATTAAAGGACGGTGGAAAAAAATTGTTTAAAAAGTACAATAGAAGATTAAAGCTACGCAACAAAACTTTTGACGGAAAATTAAGCAGAACCTATAGAATTAAGCGCAGCCGTTATAACAACGCAAAAAAATCGCAGGAAGCTTATGCGTGGAAAGAGGCGAAAAAAATAATGAGTCCGGAAGAACACGCAATGCCAAAAGATCAGTGGATGGTGTATGCGAAATATGTGGCTGACCATGAAAAAGAATTACTTGGAAAAATGCAGGCAACAACTGAAACAATTTCGAGAAGTTTGTCTTTGGAAGGATTCGGAATTTATAATTGCGACCAGATCTCGCGCATGGAACAACCAATTGTTATAAAGCCTGAGTACAAAGGAGAAAACAAGCCCGGTGCAAAAGCCGAAACAAAAGACCTGCGTGTTTCAACTACTTATGTAATCTGTAAAGGAAGAAATGCGGTTTTCAATTATGGCGATTACGGCGGTGATTTAAGTACAAAAAAATTTCCGATTGAGCGCACAAAGGAAGTAGTAATAATTTCTATTGAAAATAACGGGACACTTGCTTTTTTGTCGGCAGAAAATGTAAAGAAATCAGGAATTCAGGCCGGTGGAAAACAAACGCTGACCATGCAGGAATTTGAGAGCAAGGATATAACAATCGAGCAACTGAAAAAACTTGCGGGATTTTAATTGAGTGAAAGGGACGAGAGCGAGAGACGAGGGAAAAGGGTGGCCGCGGATGGCGCGAATTTTCGCAAATGAGAATTGAGCGAATAATTTTATTGGGGATTCTTAATGTTATCCTGTATTACAATTAAACGTTTTGCAAGTTCCTCGTAATTTATAAAACCGTTAGAGACAGTAAATATTTCATCATTTATCTGAACGAGCACTGTCGGAAATCCTGTAATGCCTAATCGTTTTACTTCATCAAACTCCTGAAAAGTTTGTTGCTGAAATTTTTCTGAGTTTAAACGCGCCAAAAATTCTTCTTTGTCAATTCCGTATTTTTCAATCAGTTCAAAATACACATCGCGCCCGTTCAGATCTTTTCCGTTGTACAAATGAGCGGCTTGCAGATCGTGCGCAAACTCAATGCTTCTTAAAGGAAAAAACGATTTAAAAACAGACATGGCAATGGCGGGTTTTATTGAATTGTTCAGGTAAGTTCCTTCATCCAATAATTTCAAATACCCTTCACCAAATGTTATTCCGGTTTTTTCTTCAACACCTTTATATGCTTTTTTAATGTAGCCGGCCATTTGAGAAATGGGGCCGATTCTGTCTCCGGTAATCATTCCTCCGCTTACAGTAACAAAATAAAAATCGTTCTCAAATACTTCAGCAGCTTTTTTTATTACCGGAGAAAATCCGTAACACCAGCCGCAGAGAGCGTCGTACACGTAAAGAATTAATGGCTTATCATATTGCTGCATAAAGAATCTTTTTAGTTTTATTTTCCATAGGAATTATTCAGAAAACATTTATGTTTAAAATTCAATCTGTTTTGTAAAAATTCTCTGTGAGAAAAAAAACGGTGTCAATAAATTGAAGCACGCCCTCACTTGTCAAAACGTTTTCATCATGCAAATCCTCGAGAATAATTCCTATTTCCGGATGAAAATAGTCGTTTTCTTTTTTATTGATAAATCCGTTTGATGATAAAAAATCTTTAACATTTTGCAGGTTCGTGTTTTCTGTAGCCTTAACAAAGGACTGTTTTACCACTGAAAATAATTTTCCGTGCTCAGTTGTAAAACCCATTAATTCATACGCCAGGTGAGGAAAAAAATAGTTGTGGATTAGTAAACTATGAAAATAGTCTTCCCAAGAAGAATAAAAAATTGTGTCGTTAAGTTTTAAAACAAAATCCGGATCAGAAAATTCATAAATTTTTTGTTCGGCGCCTTCTCCAATGTATGTGGAATTATCAATCGACGAATACCATAATCCGGAATCTTCAATGAATTGAATCAGGATTTTCGTTTCTTTGAGCTTGCTGAACTCTCCTTTTTCAAGGCTTGAAACTGTTTTCTTTTTTCCTCTAAGGTAAGCGGTAATTGTTTGGATAATTTCTCCATTCCTAACCGATCCATTTCCTGAAATGATATCTTGTAGTTCATGTTTTATGGACATTTAAGGTAAAATTAATGATTTTTGAGCAAATTTAAAAGTGTTGCTGTGACTAAGAAACTAATGCTTTAGAAAGAAAATTCACTCTACTACGCTGACACCGCTACGTTTTTACTTAACGGGTTCTGGCCTGAGCGCGTGTAATTGGTTTTTCTTTTTTGCTATGATCATAATAGCAATTCCTGCAAGTACAAAAGGAATACTGAGCATTTGGCCCATGTCTAATAATTTTCCAGACTCCCAGTCTACCTGAACTTCTTTTGTAAATTCAATTAAAAAACGGAACAGGAACATGAGGGTAATGTACAAGCCAAACATAAAACCTTTTGGCCAGGTGTTTTTTTTCTTCTTCCACAAAAAGAAAAAAGAAGCAAATAAAATTAAATAAAAAAGTCCTTCGTATAATTGAGACGGATGTCTTGCAGGAATGCTCTGTATGAACATGGCCCTTACATCATCTGGTTGTTTCATAAATGTATTCACCCCTCCGTAATTTATTTCTATATCGTGCTGAATAAAACGAAAGCCAAATGGAGAATTGGTAATTTTTCCGATGATCTCTGAGTTCATTAAATTTCCCATTCGTATAAACGTAGAAGAGAGTGCAACCACCACTACAATTCTGTCAAGAATCCACCAGATGCTTTCTTTTGTTTTGCGGGAGTATAAAATAAGTGCAAGTAAAATTCCTATTGCACCACCGTGACTTGCCAAGCCGCCTTCCCACACTTTTAAAATATTTAAGGGATGAGATAAATATCCTACTTCTCCATTAGGGCCATCCCACAAAGGCCCGTAAAATAAACAATGCCCAAGTCTTGCTCCCAGCACAGTTCCAACAATTACATAAAGTGTAAGACGGTCTAATTCTTTTGCGGTTCTGTTTTCGGTTTTAAAAATTTTATTCATCACCACATGGCTTCCTACAAAAGCCAGCGCAAAAAATAAACCGTACCAAACTACAGGATGATCTGTACCCGGAATTCTAAAAATTTCGGGGTCCGGGTTCCAGTCAACCCAGGCAGAATCATCAACAAAACCTTTGTATTTTTCCATAAAGACCCCGCAAAGATAGGGGTTTTTTTCGCTCACACAGGGGCAAAAACGTGGACAGACATAAGACAAAAAGATATAAGATCTAAGACTTGGTTTGTTAGGCCTTATACCGGAAATTTCTCGTGCACCAGTCTTATATCTCCATGTCTTATATCTTATATCCCTTGTTAAGTTTATCCCCCTTCGGGAAATTTTTTACCTTTGGCGCATGATCAATATTGCCATATTTGCTTCGGGAGAAGGGACAAACGCAGAGAAACTGATTCAGCATTTTGCGGGCAGTACCAAGGTGCGTATTAACTGGATCGTTACGAATAAGGATGACGCAGGTGTTGTTGCAAAAGCGACTAAATACAGAAAAGGTGTGCAGATACTGTCGCGTTACGTGTTGGAGAATTATACCGAAAAATTTATTGAGTTTCTGAAACTTGAAAAAATTGACCTGATTGTTCTTGCCGGATTTTTATTGAAGATGCCAGAAAAAATTGTTGCAGCTTATCCTTACCGGATAATTAATCTTCATCCTGCATTGCTTCCTAAATTCGGGGGCAAAGGAATGTATGGAATGCATGTTCACAAAGCAGTGATTGATGCTAAAGAAAAAGAATCGGGCATCAGTATTCATTTTGTGAATGAAGAATACGATAAAGGAGAAATGATCTTGCAGGAAAAATGTGTGGTAGATGAAAACGAAACGCCAGAAACACTTGCCGCAAAAATTCATGAACTCGAACATAAATTTTTTCCGCTGGCTGTTGAGCGTGTGGTTGAAAATCTTGAAGTGGTGAAATAAAAATTCAATTGAAAACTACTAAGTATTCCAAACTAAAAATTTTACTGTTTATACTTGTTGTTTATTCTGCAATTTCTGCATTGAAACTTGAGTGTGAAAATTTTACATCCAATGGCGGAAGGCTGCAATCTTACCACAAAGAATATGAAGGTGGCGGAAGCGGAAAATGGAGAATATGGGGCGAAAAAGAAAAATTTCCGGGAATATTATTTACCTGCGGCATCCCGGTTTATTTTACAAGCATAGGCGCAATTTTTTTGGGAATTATTGGAATGATCACAAAAGATAAGAAGGGAAAAATTTTCTGTTTGATTTGCAGTGCGGTTTCTTTGCTGATACTTTGGCGGTATATTTATCTGGGCGTTTTCAGCGCTGCTTTTGAAATGGGCTGATAATTAATTATCTTTAAAATTAAAATCTTTTCAAAAAAAAATGGCACTCCCCAAAAAAAACAGTCGTAAAATAGTTGTGAACGATATAACATACCGCTATGTTGTTTCGGGCAATGACGGTTATATTAACCTGATCATTGAACTGGAAGAAAACAACAAACAAAGGCTCATTGTTTCATTTGGATACATGGAGGCCAGTTATTTTCTACCGGGAACCACTTTGCCAAAAACGGAGATCACTCCCGCAACGGTAGAAAAAGTAATAACGCGCGCTTTAAAAAACGGATGGAAACCGAATGTAAAAGCAAAGCAACTCAGTATAAGTAACAGCGAACTTCTGGAAAAAATTCTTAGCTGATCTTATCGTGTGCTGTTCTGAAAACTAACAATATAATGTCTTTGAATTCCTATTCGTTTTTCTTTTCGTAAATTAGCTTACTCAAATTTTTGTTGTAATGCGCACTCTTTTTTTAGGAACACTACTCTTTCTTTTTTCAGCGAATTTAAAATCGCAGGCAACAATAGGCCTCCTTCAATACGGAAACGGAGACCTGCCCGGTTATGTTTTGTACAATCCTATTAATTACACCAGCACTTATTTAATTGATAAATGTGGTTACAAAATAAGAGAATGGCAGAGTTCCTATCCTTCAGGCCTTGCTGCGTATTTGCTTGCCGATGGTTCTATGATCCGCGCCGGTAATGTTGCCAACACAACTTTTAACGCAGGTGGCAAAGGCGGTATAATTGAAAAATGGGGTTTTAACGGAAATTTTATCTGGTCATATACAATTTCAAGTACCACACAATGTCAGCACCACGACATTCGTGTATTGCCAAACGGAAATGTGCTTGCCTTGGTGTGGGAGAAAAAAACAGCTGCGCAGGCAATTGCGCTTGGCAGAGA
>JACMLS010001005.1 GCA_014379485.1 Bacteroidia bacterium
AAACCCTTTTTTACTTTTTACACCGGTTCATAGCAAAAAGCTAACGAAATCCTGCCTATAACAAATGTTCGATCAGAAGTAGTAATCTCAGCGTTCATTAAACCATTCTCCTTTCTCTTGCACTTTTTCAAGATGTCCTATCGATACGTCTGGCCTCAAATATCTTCGTCTACTCTTTACAACAATATTCTTTAGCCACTTTATTGGCTGTAGAGCAAAATCTGGTCCACGGTCAATATGCATATCGAAATCAAAATCTTCGCAATTTTTTATTTTGAACTCTGCAAAAAATTCTTCAAAGAAAGAAACCGCATCCATTCCATAAAACCCAATGTCTTCTGCTAACCGTAATTCTGGTTTAATTTCACCAGCTTTAAGATGCGTTCTTTTAACAACGAAATCGACCAAGTCTGGATTCATGTTATTCCTATTGCAAACGTTTTACAATAATTCGCAAAAAAGCCTTACAGGGAAATCACGATTTTGTTTTTCAGGATTTTGTTTTTCAGACATTATGTGTGCCAGGTTCCATCGGCTCAAATCGAAGGACATATTTCCGCCACGTGCTTTTACAGGATTTTTCATTTTCAATTTCCCTATTATTTCCATTGCAGCAATCTCACCTTTCATCTCATTATAGTCCTCAATCGCATCTATTCGTCCTGTAAAAACGTAGTTCATGCTGTCTTCGAGTTCGGAATAATAAGGAGGATCACTTGCCGCGTTATCCCTAATTAAAAAGTGAGATCCGTAGAAATCACCTACTGTTGGTTTGTTTTGAGCATACCATACAATATTAGCAAAGTGACGCGTATGGTATTCAGGTTGCTTGTGATCGGTAATGAATGCTGTGCAAATAGCACCACCGTACATTCCGTCCTCATATTTAAAAACTACACAGTCACCCGCATCAAACGGAGGAATGAGCTTAAAGTATTTGGGTATTTTTTTAATCTCTTTTGCCGGAACAGAGATTTTTTTGCGAAGTCTTGCAATGGCTTTTTTTCGCTTGTCCCAAAGGTTTTCCCATCCTTCTGAATCAATTTCCTCTTGTAGGATCTGGTCAACAACTTCAACAGTTGTATCGTCCAGTACTTTACATTCCCAGCAGATCAAAGCGTAAGCCAACCACTTGTTAGTATTATCTTTAACAACAGGTATCTGGTTTTTGTTCACAAGTCTTCGCTTCACTAAAGCTTTAATATCTTCAAAGTCTTTTCGTTCAAAATACAGATCAGCGAATTCGCCATACACATCAAGAGCAGCATCATTTTCCAATATGTCTGTTCCCCAGGTTCCCATAATTTAAATTAAATTTTGCTAAATTTTTATACTTCCAAAATTTTTTCGTGATATAAACCGAAATTTAGAATCAAACTATTTCAAATATAATTTTATTCTCTTTCAAGTCCAAATCATCAAACGAAATAAAAGAAAAATTTATGCTCCTTAATCTGTGGTAATCTGCGATCCCGATAGCTATCGCATGCGCGTCAAGATAAGCTCTTGTTTTTTATGATTCCAGCGGAATCACACATTTTAAAACAGCATCACAAAAGGAGTAACCGACCCCGGAGGGAGTCGCACCGTCTATGATTCAAAATGATCTGAGCCCCTTCATATTCACACAATTTGTTCGACACCCTCCGGGGTCGTTATTCTATTTTTACATTTTTTTAAAATGTGTGAATCCTCCGGATTCAAGACATAAACAGTTTTCAAAGGAATCAAAATTATCTTGACGCACATTCGATAGCTATAGGGAGTGGTAGGAAAAGTTTACGCTCTGAAAATCTCAAGGAAACCTGAAAGGCGCAGGCGTGAAATAGCCAGGCGCGCCCCGTTTTTCATAATAGCAAATGAACCGTCCTCGTTAAGAAATTCTTTTACGCACAAAACATTTACAATATGCGATTTATGAATTCTGAAAAACCGCTGCTTATCCAAAATATCTTCATAGATACCAAGCGACCTTGTATCTACATATTTTGTTCCGTCGCTAAAATAAATGTTCGTGTAATTACCTTCTCCTTCAAGATACATTATATCTGCGGGGTCAATTATTTTAAATCCTTTGGCATGGTTGATAGTAATGCGGTTTGTTGGCAAGCCTGGATTCATGCTTTTTGAAAGGTTCTCGAGCGATTTAATATAATTCAATAAATTTTCGTTGTCGTTTTTAAAAAACTCGTTCGTGGCAAGCAATTTTTTTACCGCTGCTTTTAAATCGTCAATATCTACAGGTTTTAAAATATAGTGAATGGCATTTGCATTGAATGCCCGTAACGCATAATCCTTAAACGCGGTAACAAAAACAACCTGAAATTTTTTTTCGGGAAGTGATTCGAGCAGATCAAAACCTTCTGTGCCCGACGGCATGCGGATATCTAAAAAAATTACCTGCGGAGAAAGTTCTTTAATTAGTTTTCTTGCCGATTTAACTGAATCAGCAAGACCAATCACTTCTATTTCGGGACAATGATCATTCAGCAAAAATTTTAAGTTTTCTCTTGCCGGCGCTTCATCATCCACTATAAGTGTTCTTAACTTCATAAATGCTCAAACAAAATAAACATTTATAAAATTAAAGAAAAAAGAGAATTATGCAAATTCGCTGAACAGACGGCAATGTTTCAGTTCAAAAATCAGCCAAACGAAGATGGTCAGTTATTTCGTTTTTATTCCACCTACTGATACCGGAAACTGACAACGATCATGCAACATGAAGTTTAAAGTCAGCACTGGTCTCAGCTATTAAACCAACATTTGTTCCTTCAAAATGCCACCTACTTTAAACCAACTCAATATTGCATCTGCAAAGGCAAAATGCTTTCATTGCGGAGACACCTGCAATGATTCTCCAATCATCAGCGGAGATAAATCTTTTTGCTGCGCCGGATGCAGATCTGTTTACGAATTGCTGAATGAAAACAACCTGTGCGAATTTTATAAGATAGAAGAACATCCGGGACAAAAACAGAACCAAACCTATTATCAGGGAAAATTCACTTACCTGGATGATGAGCTGGCAACATCAAAACTTATTTTATTCAGAGACGAAGAGCAAAGCCTTGTAAAATTTCATTTGCCGCTCATTCACTGTTCTTCCTGCATCTGGTTACTGGAACATCTGCCGAAACTTAACAAGGGAATTCTTAAATCTGAAGTGAATTTTTTAAAAAAAGAACTTACGATTCGCTATGATCATCAGGTAACCTAACTCTCTGAAATTGCCGGAATTCTGACTTCAGTTGGGTATGAACCCTGGGTCAGTTTACAGGATTCTGCCGCAGATCGTTCATCAAAGAAAAAATCAAAAGATCATTCGCGCATTTACAAAATAGGCATTGCAGGCTTTTGTCTTGGAAATATTATGATGTTGAGTTTTCCGGAATATTTCTCGTTCGGAAAAACGCAGGATTCACAGTTGTTGAAATTATTCTCTTATCTGAATCTTTTTCTTTCTCTTCCTGTCTTTTTCTACAGCGCTTCCGGATTTTTTATTTCCGCTTTTTCAGCGCTCAGGCAGAAATTCTTAAACATTGATGCTCCCATAGCGTTTGCCATACTCATCACATTTTCAAGAAGCGTGTATGAAATTATTTCGGGAGCCGGGCAAGGGTATTTAGATTCAATGACCGGAATTGTTTTTTTTATGCTGGTGGGAAGATATTTCCAGGACAAAACCCACAATTCCATTTCATTTGAAAGAGATTACCGCTCTTATTTCCCGATGGGAATAACGGTTATTGAAAAAGATAAAACAGAAAAACAAATTCCGGTAGCCAAACTAAAACCCGGCCAAAGATTAAAGATCCGCAACGGAGAAATTATTCCTGCCGATTCAATTTTATTTTCGGGCAAAGCTAAAATTGATTACAGTTTCGTTACCGGAGAATCTAAAGCGGTAGAAAAAGGAATAGGAGAAATTATTTACGCAGGCGGAAAACAATGTTGTGGCGCACTGGAAATGGAAGTGCTCAAAGATGTTTCGCAAAGCTACCTGACCGGGTTGTGGAATAATCAGGCTTTTAAAAAAGAGAAAGAGAATTCAGAAAGCGAATCAGAAAAATCGTTTATTCATAAGGCAAGTCGTAATTTTTCAATCGTATTATTTGCTATTGCCATCACATCCTTTATTATATGGCAAATCAAAGATCCGTCCAGATCATGGCTTGCGCTCACATCTGTTTTAATTGTTGCCTGCCCCTGCACTTTGCTGCTTTCCTCTACTTTTACTTTCGGAAACATGCAAACAGTGCTTGGTAGAAAAAATTTCTTTCTGAAAAATCCAATGGTCATAGAGCAAATTTCGGAAATCGACACCATTGTATTTGATAAGACAGGAACCTTAACGCAAACAGGTACAAGTGAGATCGGCTACGAAGGAAAAAAACTCTCAGCAACAGAAATAAACCAGGTAAAATCATTGGTATCTCAATCTTCTCACCCTTTAAGCAAAGCTGTTTTCTCTTCTTTAGAAGGATCGCATGTTCTTGCCGTTAGAAATTTTTCTGAAATACAAGGAGCGGGAATCAGCGGAATTCTGAATGACACAGAAATAAAAATGGGTTCTGCCAGATTTCTCGGTGTTATAGAGTTTAAAGAAAATTCATCCACCTTCGCTGAAAATTCAAACGGCAGCGAAGTTTTTATTTCTATTGGTGGTGAAACAAAAGGTAAATTCAGCATTCGTAATTCCTACCGCAAAAATCTTTCTGAAGTATTTAAAAAACTTTCTGTCAGGAATAACCTTTCTGTTATAAGCGGCGACAACGATTCAGAAAGAAACACTCTTGAAAATATTTTGCAGCAGAAAACCGGGTTAATCTTTAATGCAATGCCTGAGGATAAACTGAATTACATTAAATCTTTACAACAAAGCGGAAAAAAAGTGCTGATGATTGGCGACGGACTAAATGATGCGGGTGCATTGAAACAAAGTGACGCAGGAATTGTGATAACAGACAACATGAACAACTTTACTCCGGCCAGCGATGTAATTATGGACGGAAAGTGCTTTGATAAATTACCGGAACTGATCTCTTTTTGCAGAAAAGGAAAAACAATTATTTACCTGAGTTTTGCAATTTCACTGCTCTATAACATAATAGGAATGTATTTTGCAACAAGAGCAGAATTAAAACCTTCTATTGCCGCAATACTGATGCCTGTGAGTTCTATCAGCATTATACTTTTTACATGGCTTATGAGTTTTTTATTTTCATTCCAGTTAAGAAAAAGTCAGGGACATCCTTAAAAAGATTCCTGATAAAAATCAGTCACCCAACAAACAACGCTCAGACAAAGTTTTCATCTCACCCACTACATTTGTGTCATCAAAAATTTTATGGGCGCAATTTATATCCTGGTAGGAGCAAGCATTACTGTTGCAATCGGTTTTTTAATAGCATTTATCTGGTCGGTAAAAAACGGACAATATGAAGACGATTATACGCCTTCAGTAAGAATGTTGTTTGATGACCCTCCGCTAAAACAAAACGAAAGTGAAATACCCTCAAAAGATAAACTAAGCAAAGAATTATAAACCAACAAACACAAGGCTTTATGCAAATTGAAAAATTCAAATACGACAATACAATTGTAAAGTGGTTTGCTTACGCCACCATTTTTTGGGGATTGGTTGGAATGCTTGCCGGATTATTGGCAGCGCTGCAATTAGTTTCTCCCCTATTTAATTTTGAACTTCCTTACACCACTTTCGGAAGAGTAAGACCCATACACACCAATGCAGTAATATTTGCTTTTGTTGGTAACGGAATTTTTATGGGGGTATACTATTCGCTGCAACGTTTATTAAAAGCAAGAATGTTCAGCGATTTTTTAGGCAAACTACATTTCTGGGGATGGCAACTGATTATTGTTCTTGCCGCAGTTACATTACTGTTAGGATACACAACCGGAAAAGAATATGCAGAGCTTGAATGGCCTATTGACATTCTCATTGCATTTGTTTGGGTTGTTTTTGGATGGAATATGTTCGGCACCATTCTTAGAAGAAGAGAAAGACATTTGTATGTTGCCATCTGGTTTTACATTGCAACATTTGTAACAGTAGCCATGCTGCACATTGTAAATTCAATTGAAATTCCTGTTTCGCTTTTCAAATCTTACTCGTGGTATGCAGGTGTGCAAGACGCTTTGGTGCAATGGTGGTACGGGCACAATGCAGTTGCGTTTTTTCTTACTACACCATATTTAGGATTGATGTATTATTTTATTCCTAAAGCGGCGCAACGTCCGGTTTATTCTTATCGTTTATCCATCATACATTTCTGGGCTTTGATCTTTATTTACATCTGGGCGGGGCCACACCATTTACTATATACTGCAACTCCTGACTGGGCTCAATCGCTTGGAGTAGCCTTTTCAATCATGCTTCTTTTACCATCATGGGGAGGTATGATCAATGGTCTGCTTACCTTAAGAGGTGCATGGGACAAAGTGCGCGAAGATGTTGTGCTTAAATTTTTAGTAGTTGCTATTACAGCTTATGGTATGGCAACTTTTGAAGGACCCATGCTCTCTCTTAAAAATGTAAATGCAATTTCTCATTTTACTGACTGGACCATTGCTCACGTACACGTTGGTGCTTTAGGCTGGAACGGTTTTTTAACCTTCGGAATTTTATACTGGCTTATTCCAAGAATGTTCCGCACAAAAATGTATTCACAAAAATTAGCAAACGCACATTTCTGGATAGGAACACTTGGAATTATTATTTATGCAGTACCAATGTATGTTGCAGGATTTATGCAAAACAGTATGTGGACTGATTTTACGAAAGAAGGGCAATTGAAATATCAGTTCATGGATTCTGTTTCAAAAATGATTCCATTCTATATTGCGCGTGCTGTTGGCGGAACTTTATACCTGATAGGTGCAGTAATGATGACCTATAACCTGATTAAAACAATTAAAGCCGGAAATTTTTTAGCAGAGGAAGAAGCAGAAGCAGCAGCATTAGAAAAGAAATTCTCTGGCCACTCCACTTCACACTGGCACAGGTGGATTGAAAGAAAACCTGTTCAGTTAATGATTGCGAGTTTGGTTGTTGTTGCCATTGGTGGAGCGGTAGAATTTATACCCACCTTTCTTGTCAAATCAAACATTCCAACTATTGCAAGTGTAAAACCATATACACCACTTGAGCTGGAAGGAAGAGATATTTACATACGCGAAGGTTGTTACACCTGTCACTCTCAAATGATAAGGCCTTTAAGAAGTGAAGTTGCGCGCTACGGAGAATATTCAAAAGCAGGCGAATTTGTTTACGATCATCCGTTTCAGTGGGGAAGTAAACGAACCGGACCTGATCTTGCACGCATAGGTGGAAAATATCCTGACAGCTGGCACTACAACCACATGCTCGATCCGTCTTCTATGTCGCCCAATTCAATCATGCCGTCTTATCCCTGGCTGCTTGATAAACAAATGGATATTTCAGGAATCAAAGCAAAAATAAGAGCCATGCAAAAACTGGGCGTTCCGTATCCGAAAGGTTTTGATGAAGCAGCACCGCAGGATATGGAAAAACAAGCAAAAGAAATTGCAGCGAGTCTTAAAAAAGATAAAATTGAAACGCTTGCCGACAAAGAAATAATTGCACTCATTGCTTACCTGCAACGCATGGGAACTGATATTAAGGGAAAGAAGAAATAGGAAATAGGAAATAGGGAATAGGGAATAAGTAGAGAGTAGAAGGGTGTTGAATAAATTAAAAAAAGAAAATTATGAAATTTATTAATTATCTAGAAACGATTACCGGTGTGGCGATATATCCGCTGATCTCATTGTTTTTATTTGTGATCTTTTTTATTGCTGTAACACTCTATGCGTTTAAGCTGGATAAAAAATACATAAGCAAGCTGGAAAATATTCCTCTTGGAAA
>JACMLS010001006.1 GCA_014379485.1 Bacteroidia bacterium
AACAAAAACAAAAAGATTTTTACGGAGTTTTTGTTAAAGTTCAGCTAGGCAATCTCACAACTGAAACAGCAAGAAAACTTGCGAAGATTGCAGAAGAATATGCTGCAGACGATATACGCATTACCATTCAGCAAGGTTTTTTATTAAAATATGTAAGTAAAAATGCTTTACCTGCATTATACAAATCCTTAAATGCAATTGGTCTTGCAGAGCCGGGTCATGACAGCACTGCAGATATTACTGCCTGCCCGGGTACTGATACTTGTAATCTCGGAATTTCAAACAGCACAGAAATTTCTAAGGTGCTCGAAAAAGTTATTACAGAAGAGTATCCTGATTTAATTTATAATCACGATATCAAAATAAAAATAAGTGGTTGTATGAATGCCTGCGGACAACATTCGCTTGCGCAGATAGGTTTTCACGGAAGTTCTTTTAAAGTGGGAAACGCGGTTGTTCCGGCCCTGCAGGTTTTATTGGGAGGGGGGACACTTGGAAACGGAGAAGGAAGGATTTCTGACAAAGTAATTAAAGTTGCCAGTAAAAGAGGCCCTGATGTATTAAGAACACTCTTTAACGATTTTGAAAAAAATTCTTTTGAAGGAGAATATTTTAATTCGTATTACGACAGAAAAGAAACAAATTATTTTTATCAGTTACTAAAACCTCTTGCAGATAATTCAACGTTGAAAGCAGATGACTTTTTGGATTGGGGACAAACTGAAAAATTTAAAACTGAAATCGGGGTAGGAGAATGTGCGGGTGTTGTAATTGATCTGGTGGCAACCTTGTTTTCTGATGCAGAGGAAAAATCCGAACTCGCAGCAGAAACATTAGAGAACGGACAATTTGGTGATAGTATTTATTTCAGTTATGCCGCTTTTATTAATGCCGCAAAAGCTTTATTGACCCAAAAACAAATTCATTGCAACACCCAGCACGGAATCATAAACGATTTTGATAAGCACTTTGTAGAAACAGGATTGTTTTCATTCGGAGGAAGTTTTCGCGACCTGGTTTTGCGCATCAACCAAAATGAACCAACAAAAGTTTTTGCGGAAACGTATTTTAATTCAGCCAATTATTTTTTATTTAAAGTGAAGAAATATAGAAGCGATCAGTTGAATTTAAGCGAAGTGATATTGAATTAAAGAAGATTATAAGGCAAACACATGAGAAGCGTAAGAGCACATAGGAGATTAGTTGAACGTTGTTGTTGCAGACGAATGCGAATGTGTTGGTAAATCATCAACCCATTTCACCATCATTCCAATATTCCATTATTCCAACAATAAATAAAACTAATTAAAATGAAAACAATTACACAGTACCCAAAACTAACAGTAGTAGGCGCAGGTCCGGGTGATCCGCTGCTGCTTACCATAAAAGCAGTTCATGCAATAAACGAGGCCGATGTGATTTTATACGACGCTTTGGTAAACAAAGAAATCCTTAAGCATGCGCGTTTTGACATTCCTAAAATTTTTGTAGGAAAAAGAAAAGGACAACATTCACTTTCGCAGGACGAGATCAATCAACTGATCATTTCTTTTGCTTATACGCATGGCCACGTTGTGCGATTGAAAGGAGGCGATCCCTTTGTATTTGGAAGAGGAAAAGAAGAAATTAATTTTGCTGAATCATTTAATATTGAAACAGATTACGTTCCCGGCATCTCAAGTTCTATTGGTGTTGCGGGGCTGGCAGGAATTCCTGTTACGCACAGGGGTTCTTCGGAGAGTTTCTGGGTAATTACCGGAACCACAAAGAAAAATAATTTGTCTGAAGATGTAGTATTAGCTGCAAAAACCAAGGCAACTGTTGTGATATTAATGGGGCTTAATAAAATCTCAGAGATTGCAGAAGTCTTTAGAAAAGCAGGTAAGGAAAACACTCCAATTGCAATAATTCAAAATGGTGCAACTAATGGCGAAAATCATTTTCTGGGAACAATTGACACAATAGAAGAAATTATAAAAGACAACCTTGATCCGGGACCGGGAATTATTGTAATTGGTGAAGTAGTAAAGCAACATCCTGATTTTCCCTTAGCTTTACCGGAATGGAAATATCTCCTGAATTAAGAATATGAAAAAGTTGTTTACTATTGGTTTATTATTAGTTGTCTTTTACAGTAAAGGACAATTTTTTTCTGAAAGCCAGGAATGGATCGGGTTTTATTCTTCTTTCTCCGGAAAAAAAATTCAAATAAAATCCGATTTCCAGGCAAGATGGAAAGACAATTTCGGGCAGTGGAAGAATTTTTTGTTCAGGATCGGGGTCAGAAAACAATACCGTTTTCCTAAGGGAGGAATTGGTTATTTTTCAGCCGGACCAGCCTTTTTTTTTGCGAGTGCTGACGGCCGCCCCGTTTTTTATCCGGAATTTCGCCTGTGGCAGGAAGGGGGGCTTGAATCCACTCATTTGAAATTTCCTTCTGCACTTAGGTTAAGGGTTGAGGAACGATGGATTTCGAATAGTGAAGGTGAATTTAATTATTTCACAAGGCTTCGGTTAAAAACGGAGATTTCCCGGAGAATTGGCCTCAAAAAAAATCCTGATTCAAAAACCGCTTTCTTATTTTCGAACGAGATTTTGTTTCAGCACAATCACCAACTTGGTTTTTATCCTGAGCACGATCGTATATCTCTTGGGTTTCAATTTTATTTCTTAAATGAACTGGGTTTTCAATTCCAGTACACTATTATGCCTTTTGTTCGCACAAACAGCAGTCAATATGAAAAAAGACAGGTTTTCCGCTTAAATTTGTTGCTTGATTTGTAATGAAAGAAGAAGAGACAAATAAGTTATTCCCGCTTTTTTTAAAGCTGAATGAATTGCGCCTGCTCATTGTTGGCGGAGGTAATGTTGCCTGCGAAAAATTAAAAGCCGTTTTAGAAAATAGTCCTGAAACAAACATAACACTTGTTGCAAAAGAGATCAAAGAAGAATTAAATACTCAATTCGGAAAAATCCCGAATGTAAAGATCCTGAAGGAAGAATATAATTCGCATCATATTTTATTGGCAGATATAATTATTGTTGCAGTTAACGATTTAATTCTTGCTGAAAAAATTCTGAAAGATGCGCATGCAAAAGGAAAACTCGTAAACGTTGCAGATAAACCATCTCTCTGCGATTTTTATCTTGGCTCTGTAGTTCAGAAAGGAAATTTAAAAATTGCCATAAGTACAAACGGCAAATCGCCCACCATGGCAAAACGTGTTAAGGAAACATTAGACGAGGCTTTTCCGGAAGAGATTGATGAGGTGCTTGATAATTTATACCAGATCAGGAATAATCTTAGCGGAGATTTTAAAGATAAAGTAAAGAAGATGAATGCAATTACCAGTACGATGGCAAAATCTTCGCAAAGCAATCTTAGCCAACGCATAAAAAAAACATTTGTTTATTCTTTGTCTGTTCTTGTATTGATGTTTCTTGGTCATGTGATCCTGACCTATGTTCCTATTGGTAATATGAAAGTTTTTTTCTCAGACATAGGCACTTCATTGGGTCCTGAATTTTTGCTTTATCTTTTGGGCGGGGCCATTGCGCAACTCATAGACGGGGCGCTTGGAATGGCTTATGGAGTAAGTGTTACTACTTTTTTGATCAGTCTTGGAATACCAGGCATTACGCCCGCAGTGGCAAGCGCCAGTATGCACGCTTCTGAAATTTTTACTACCGGCACTGCTTCTCTTGTTTACATGCGTCACAAAAACGTAA
>JACMLS010000001.1 GCA_014379485.1 Bacteroidia bacterium
AAAATTATTCAAATCCAAAAAAACGCACTGCTTTTTGCAACTCAATAGTGTCAATTTGTGAGACGGTGTCACACAAATTGACACTATTGATAGAACCTTATCAAAAGGTGCGGAACCTCCGCACCTTTTGAATATCAAAATTTTATTTTAACCCAGGTTAATATCTCATTTTAACCCATGTTATTTTTACTTCCATTCTCTCCCTTTACTTTTGTCTCATGAGTATTATTATTATTAACATTTACACCCTGAAGCAAAATTCGTTTTAGAATTTTTGCTTCAGGATGTTTCCTAAATTTGCATTATGAAATACCTTTTTACTTTTTTAATTTTATTGTCAATTTCTTTTTCAGCTTTTGCACAAGCACCCACACAAACTTTCAGGGGAACTATTATTGACAAGCAAACGCAAAGTCCGCTGATTGGCGCAACGGCGGTTGTTTTAACTGCCGACCCGCAAATTGCAGTGCAGACAGATGAGAACGGAAAATTCAGATTAGAGAATTTACCTTTAGGAAGATCGCAAATAAAATTTTTATATACAGGCTACAAAGAAAAAGCAATTACCATCAATCTTACTTCGGGAAAAGAATTGGTAATGAATATTGAGCTTGAAGAAAATGTTTTTCAGGCAGATGTGGTTACTGTGGTGGCTGAAACAGATAAATCTAAATCGAATAACAAAACAGCAACGGTAAGCGCAAGGCAATTTTCTATTGAAGAGGGGCAACGTTATGCAGGCTCGCGCAACGACCCCGCACGTATGGCCGCAAATTTTGCCGGTGTAAGCGGCGCCAACGATTCGCGCAACGACATTGTAATTCGTGGCAACTCTCCACTTGGCGTTTTGTGGAGACTGAACGGAATTGATATTCCAAACCCAAATCACTTTGGTTCGCTTGGATCTACCGGCGGGCCTGTGAGTATTTTAAACACAAACACTTTAGATAATTCTGATTTTCTATCGGGCGCTTTTCCGGCAGAATACGGAAATGCAACTGCTGGTGTTTTTGATCTGAAAATGCGCACAGGAAATAATGAGAAACATGAATTTTTAGGACAGGTTGGTTTTAACGGATTTGAGCTTGGAGCAGAAGGCCCTTTTTCTAAAAAGAAAAAAAACGCTTCGTTCCTGATCAATTACCGTTATTCTACTTTAGAAATTTTTAAAGCACTTGGTGTAAATTTTGGAACGGGCGCAGCTGTACCACAATACCAGGACATTACTTTTAACGCGGTGTTTCCCACAAAAAAATTCGGAAAGTTTTCTGTTTACGGAATTGCCGGCACCAGTTATATTGAATTGTTAGAAACGCAGAAAGATACTTCGCAAAATCTTTACGGCTACAGTGGTGAGAATACTTATTTCGGAAGCAATGTTGCTATTGCAGGCCTTTCTCACACTTACCTCATCAACTCAAGCTCTTACACAAAATTCAACCTCGTTTCTACTTTGCAGACCAACAAAATTAAAGTAGATAAGGTTGACCTGAAAGTTACACCTGAAAAAATTACGCCGTTTTATGGCAACAGATCTTACAACGGCCGCCTTGCCGGAAATTTTACTTACCACAAAAAATACAATGCAAAAAATAATTTAACGCTTGGCATTTACAGTGATGTTTACAATGTGCTGATGGCCGACAGCGTTGACGACAGTTTGGGATTTTATAAATTGCGCGATTTTGAAGGCACTACTTTTTTATTGCAGGCACATGCAAACTGGCAACACAAATTTAACGACAAACTTACTTTTAACACGGGCGCGCATTACCAGCAACTGTTTTTAAATAATTCTTATTCTGTTGAACCGCGTTTTGGAATGCGCTGGCAGATGAAACCCAAGCAGGCAATTAGCTTTGGCGCAGGTTTACACTCTCAAATGTCGCCTTTGTATGTTTATTTTTCCACTGTACGGCTGGCAGACGGAACGGTAAAAGAAACCAACCGCGATCTTAAATTTACAAAAAGTGCACAGGCCATTATTGCTTATGATGTGAATATTGGAAAGAGTACACGCATAAAAACAGAATTGTATTATCAGTATATTTATGATGCCCCCGTAAAAGTTTCTCCCGGTTATTTTTCTGCATTAAATCTTGGCGCAGATTTCAACAGCCCTAATGTTGACAGTTTAACCAACAAAGGTTTGGGAACTAACTACGGTTTGGAATTTACCTTAGAGAAATTTTTCAGCAACGGATATTATTACCTCGTAACCGCTTCGGTATTTGAATCTAAATACACAGGCTCTGATAATAAATGGCGCAATACAGCCTTTAACGGAAATTATGTGGCCAATGCTTTATTCGGAAAAGAATTTAAAATAAAAGGCAAACACGTTTTGGCTATTGATGTAAAATTTACAACAGCAGGTGGAAAACGTTACGTGCCCGTTGATTTAAATGCATCTAT
>JACMLS010001007.1 GCA_014379485.1 Bacteroidia bacterium
AGATAATACCGAAGGCGGGGCAACAGACCGCAGCAATGCAAATCTGAGTTTAATTACTTCGTTTAAAAACGGAGCATTGATGAAGAACCAGGTTTACTATTGCAAATATCATTTTAATCTTTTTTCAAACTTTACTTTTTTTCTTGAAGACAGTGTAAATGGAGATGGAATAAATCAAACAGACAAAGGAAGAGACTTGTTTGGGTATAACGGAACAATAGAGAAAAAAACACAAATAGGAAATAAAAGTTTAAGGTCGGTTTTTGGTTTAGGAACAAGAGTTGATATGACTGAAATTATGTTAAGGCATGAAGTAAAACGTGTTATTCTCGATACCATGGTTCTCGGAAAACTGGCAGAGCAAAACATCAATGCGTATATTGATGAAACTATTCAACTCTCACCAAAATTTTCTGTGAACGCTGCCTTGAGAGCAGATTATTTTTATTTCAGTTTCAAAAATTCGTTAGGCGATTCTTTGAGCGGCAATTCTTCCAAAACAAAATTAAGTCCTAAGTTAAATTTGTATTACGATGTAAAACCTACGGTGCGCCTTTTTGCTCACGGAGGATTTGGTTTTCACTCAAACGATGCGCGCTCTGTGGTTTTGAAACTTGCAGAAAATTCTTTGCCCCGTGCCATTGGTTACGAAGCAGGAAGTACATTTAAGATCAGAAAAAAAATTCTTGTAAATGCTGCGCTGTGGGGACTTGATCTTGAAAACGAATTGGTTTACGTAGGCGATGCCGGAATTGTAGAAATAAACGGAGCAACAAGAAGATTAGGTGCAGATCTTTCCGTTCGCTGCGAGATCACAAAATATTTATTTGCAGACGCAGATCTTAACTACAGTCACGGCAGATTTCTCGCACTGCCCGAAGGAGAAAATTTTATTCCGCTTGCACCGTCCTTAACAAGCACCGGCGGGCTTACTTTGAAACAAGAAAAAGGGTTTAACGCAAGTCTCCGTTACCGCTACATAAATTCACGTCCGGCAAATGAAAATAATTCTGTTGTTGCCAAAGGATATTTTTTATTAGATGCCGTTATCAATTACACCCAATCAAAATACCAGATAGGAATTTCAGTTGAAAACCTTTTAAATTCAGAATGGAACCAGGCACAATTTGATACGGAAAGTAAATTAAAAAACGAAACACAATCTGTAAGCGAGTTACATTACACACCGGGCACGCCGTTTTTTATTAAAGGAAGTGTGAGTTATACTTTTTGATTGCGACTCTTTTGAACCACAATAGAAGCATAGAGCACAATGGAAATAAGAAATCTCAAAAAAATCTGCGCGCCTTAGTCTGTGGTAATCTGCGCTCCCGATAGCTATCGGGACTGTGGCAACAGGAAACTTATTTCTTCTTCCTGCTCTCTTTTTTTTCCTTCGCTTCTCTCTCCTGTTTCTCCTGCATAAAAGCATTGAGTTTTTCAATTCTTTTGCGTTGCCAGCTTCTTAAACCCAGCATGGCTCCGCACACAAAAGCGGCAATGAGCGAATAGATCGCTTCATCGCGCATTCCTTTTAACTGAAAATAAACCGTCATTGCTGCAGCTCCAAAACCTGTAAGCATATACATCCAGGTCATTATTTTAAAATACGCGTTCATTTCTTTTTCTTTATGCTATCTTCCTTCGGCTTAATGTCGTCGATAGG
>JACMLS010001008.1 GCA_014379485.1 Bacteroidia bacterium
CTAAGATTAACTGAAAGAAAGTCCGGAGTCCGAAAAAATCTTAAGTCCGTAAGACTTGTGCACCAAATCTGTTGCAGGCTATTAGTTTTTTTCTTAAATAAAAATCGATAGTCCAATTCTTTTTCTACTTTTGAGCAACTAAAAAAAGCCCCCTATGAAAAAAATAAGCATTTCAGCAGCAGCATTGATCCTGCTCTCCATTTCAGTATTTAATACTTCATGCGGAAGCAAAGAAGCTGAAACCACTGGCAGCGACAGTACTAAAATCGTTTCTCCTACCGGTACCGAAGCTCCAAAAGCAAGTTATTCTGAAACCTGCAAAGATGGCAACGCAATCTCTGTAACTATAAAAGATAAAAAAACAGATCTGAAGACTAATTATGGTTTTGAAACCACAAATTTTGAAGTAAAACAATCTTCGTGGAAAATACAGAACGATTCTACTGCAGAGTTAAGACTCATGAATTATACAGCAGAAGAATTAAAGGGAGAAAAAAATAAAGACCAGGTAGAAATTGTTGTAATGGTGCTTGCAAGAATGGGGAAAAAGATTGGCCCCGGAAATTATATTCAAAGCAGCCAAACCGATTTACGTTGTTCTACTACAATGGAAACTATGGGAGGCACTATTTATTGGAATTGGAATGCAAACATGCCTGAAGTTGGCGGAATTAATATTGACTGCGCTGATAGTGATGGAGTGTGCGGTACATTTAATTTAAATGTAGACAATACAAAAGTTGATTATATAGGAACTGTAAAACTGAACGGAAAGTTTAATGTGAAAAAATAAGGTGAAAATTTAGTTGATGAAAAAATCCCGGAATAATTTTTTCCGGGATTTTTTTTTGTAAAGCAACAAAAGAAAAAAATTAAATCTTCTGCAGCCAGAAATTATACGTGGGCTGATTACCAAATGTAAGTTGAGTAAACGCTGCACCAGAACTGTCCTGCTATTCCACGAGTCATATTTATCTCTTGCGCCAAATTTTGCAACAGTTTTTTGTTTGTTTTCTTAATTCACCAAAAAAAGCACAAGAAAATCTAACGTTTACTGGTAGGATAAGCCGCGCAGCGCTCATGGCTTTTGCAGGATGTAAGTGCAAGTGTGCCTACCACAATAGTCAATAAAAAAAGTGCTTTCAGAAATTGAAGAGACTTAAAATTAACGGGTACAGGTTTTGAATTTTTTTTCATAATTTTTTTATTTCTGAATACAATGTACGTTTTTTTTTAATTTCCTGTTGCCACTTTATCCCAATCAACATCTACCTTTTCCTTAACAATTACAGAAGCTGCACCGGGTTTCCCTCCGTATTTTCCCCATTTTCCATACTCTCCGCCACTGGAAGAGCTTCCCTGACTACCCATTTTGTCTGCATTGCCTGCCGAACCGGGACTGCCTCCTCCCCCACCATTTCCCGGACTTCCAATTCCACCACCCTCGTTTACGCATTTAATAAACGATGCATACGCTGCTGCAGACGGGTCAAGGTGAATTGTAAAAGATCCTCCGGTTCCTCCATTTCCTCCATCTCCACCATTTGCCCCTTTTCCTCCGTTTCCACTGTTTCCTCCTACACCACGTTTTGGATCAGACATGTTTCCGCCGTATGAATGGCCATCTCCGCCTTTCCCTCCAATGCCACCACTTCCACCGCGTCCGCCGTTGCCACCGCTGCCACCATTAGCATACAAGGTTAAGCCTCCTCCATCAGGATCAATGATAAAAAAATGTTCGTTTCTCGAGCTTCTTGATGTTGCATACACTTTCAAAAGTGTTTCGCCTCCGCTGCCTTTAAAGGCCATAACATACACATCAACCACATCACCATTTTCTCCATTGCCTCCTGACTGGCCAACGCTGCCCTGGCCACCGTTTCCGCCCTGGCCCCCATTACCATCCTTATTGTCCTGGCCAGCCTGACCAGGAGTTCCCGGACTTCCTTCTGCTCCGGCCTCACCACTTCTGCCACTAAAGTTTGCAGTATAATGGGCTTTGAATCCAATTTTAAAATCCATTGTTTTAAAGCGGGTTGAATCCTGAAAAAGTGCAACGGTAACACTTACAATACCACCTTTTATTTTTCTTGGGTCAGAGGTAATGTTTACAGTACCGCCAGAAAAACTTCCTCCTGTAACAGTCACCTCATAATTTCCCCATTTTGTTTTTCCGTCAGCAAGTCCAACGGTTTTCATTTGTGTTCCATCTTCAATTGTTGCTATCATACCAATATCAACAGAACCGCCCGGCACAAGCAGGGGTTTCTCAGAAACGATCATTGAAATATCTTTTATTACTTTGTCTTGCAGGGTACTTTCTTTACCACCAAACTGAGCCTTATCATGGGCCTTATCTTTCATTTTATTAAATTTCTCTTTAATGTTTTTAAAGATCTGCGCATTAGAGCTGAAAGAAAGAATACTGAACAGTAAAATAAACGCCGTGGTTTTTTGAAAGAGTAAAGATTTTACGTTTTGTTTGATTGTATTCATAACATAATTTTTATTGGTGAATTTTTTTTTAAACCTACAAAAAATTGTTTCTGCAAAAAAGATTCTTGTGTAAGTGAGCAAAGATCTTGAGCAAGTGACCTAAGATAACGGATAAGTGATTTTTGCCTGTTACTGCTTCACATCCTTCATAAATATATGGGCCCTGATTCTGCCGTTTTTTTGAGAGGTGTTACTTAAATTTGTTATTATTGTTTGAGTAAAGATTAAATGAGAAAAACAGTTTACATATTGCTTTTATTGATTGCCGCATCTTATTTGTTAACTGCTTTTAAATTGCCGGGCACTCTTTTATGCAATGGCAAAAAAATCATTATGGTAAAAACCCTGCACAGTTATGTAGTGAAATATGAAGATCAACTGGCTGATTTTTATTTTGACGGAAAACTTATACAGAAGTGGGTAAAGAACACTCTTGATGAGCAGAAAAAAAAAGACGGCCCTGTGCAGGGGCTAATTGATACAACTGATTTTGAAGGATTATGGAAAATGAACCCTGGTGACACAATTGCAGTTGGAGCGTTGGAACATACCGCGCTGTCAGAGATTGTTGAAAATAACATTAAGGATCTGTTTCAGAAAAACTCAAGACTAGAAATACAGATCTGGGATAAAATGAAAAAAGAATTTGTAACCAAAGTACACGGAAAAGAATTTGAGGCAAAAGCGACCCATGGCAGCAAAGGCAAACGCTACTCGCTTTTTAACGCAGGCCACCGTCATGATAAATGGGATTGTTTTTTTATTGTGTTTTATGATTTTAAAGGGGGATTTTAAATTAATACAATGAAAAACCCACTTGTCTTTTTCCTGTTTCTTTTGCTGACGGCTTGTGGTGAAGATGAACCGGGAAAAATTGCTGCAGAAAAAAGAAAAGAGAATGTACAGCTTTCATTGGCGCAAACAAAGTTGGAAGCC
>JACMLS010001009.1 GCA_014379485.1 Bacteroidia bacterium
CTGTAAATTCCTTAAAAGCAACTGTGGGCAAACCCATACCAGAGGCAATTTTCTGAAACTCTCTTTTAGAAACGGTAAAAATGTAATTTCCAACAGTTTCAAAATTACCTTCGTCGTGATGGGGAACAGTTAACCCAAAAAGTTTTTTCAGCGAGTTTTTTACTCCTTGCAAAGTACGGGCTGTCCATGGCAATGGAAGCCAGTCATTGGGTTCAACAAACATAACCGCCTTTTTTGAAACCCTGAGCATTTCGTAAAGCGCAAGATACGCCCTTGGAAAATGATGAAAAGCCTCCTTGCAAAACGAATAATCAAATTCATTATCCTGAAAAGACATAGCTTCTGCATTCTCATATCTGTACTCTCTTATCCAGTTTTTTTCTTTAGCAATTTTAAGAAGTGTTACATCAATATCTGTAGCTGTAACATTTGCGCCATTTTTTTCGAGATAAATTGCGGAGGTACCAAATCTTCCGTCACCAACAGTAAGCCAATTTGATTCAGGTGATTCTGCAGTAAAAACGGGTAAAAAATCAAGCATCTTTAAATGCCTCCAGGTATCTGATGTGCCTTTCTCAAACCAACCATCATATAATTTTATCTCTTCTTCTAACCTGATTTTTTCGTAGCTTTTTTCATGAATTTTGTGGGATATCTTATAGAAATCATTCATAAATCCTCTCAGTAGTCTACGATAGTTTGGTGAAACAAATGTAAACAATTAAAATTACGATTTAAACAATGCAACAAGGAGAAAATTAACTAATTTAACCCTGCAAAATAAAATAAAAAAAGTATCTTTACAGAGATAATCAATTGCTTCCTTGTTCTGATAATTTTTTGGAGTACCCCCCATTAAAATAATATCCGTTAACTAATGTCTGATCTAGCTCCCATTGTACTTTTTGTGTACAACCGGCCATGGCACACCCGCCAGACGTTAGAAGCTCTGTCAAAAAATCACCTTGCAGATAAATCACGATTAATCATTTTTGAAGATGGTGCAAAAGAAGGTTCTACAGAAGAGCAATTACAAAGCCGGAAAGAAGTTCATCATCTGATAAGAGAAAAAAAATGGTGCAAAGAAGTTGAAATTATTGAACGGAAAAAAAATTTCGGGCTTTCAAATTCCATTATTTCCGGTGTAAATGAAATTGTAAATAAATACGGAAAAATTATTGTGCTCGAGAATGATATTGTTACTTCAAAAGGTTTTTTGAAATACATGAATGAGGCACTCACTTTATACCAGGATAAGGAAAATGTAATGTACGTTTCAGGTTTTATGTATCCGGTAAAAGCAAAGCTACCCGAAACTTTTTTTTGTAATGCTACATCCACATGGGGCTGGGGCACGTGGAACAGGGCCTGGAAAAAATTTAATTCCGATTCAACTTTTCTGCACAAAGCTCTTCTGGAATCATTGAGGATGAGTGAATTTACAATGAATGATAAAAATTATCTGCTTTCGCTTTTAGAAAGAAATGTTGCTGTCGAAAAAAAATTCAGTGATGCTCCACAAGACATTATCCACTCAAAAAACGATTGGTGCTGGGATATTTGCTGGTATACCACACTTTTTCTACTTAACGGTTTAAGTCTTCACCCCCGCCAGTCACTTGTGCGTAATATTGGCCACGATGAAACCGGCGCGCACTGCAAGGAAAGCTGGTGGTCTCAAATATATAAAAATCAGAAATCTGCTGACCACATTACTGTTGATCTGATTGAACTGATCAACAATAAAAAAGCTAATAGTGCGGTCGAAAATTTTCATGTTTCACTTAATAATCCTCCGTTAATTGTGAGGGCAAAAGAAAAAATAAATCTCCTCATAAAGAAAAAATAATACTTTTTTTACCGGTAATTTGCCGGCACAAATTTCAGACTGCCACAATCTTACCACTTGCTGCAAAAAGCGCACAGGCAATTCTAAAAAACTATTGCGTACTTTTGAAATCTTTCAAAAAAAAACAAGGCCATTTCAGTTAGAAAAGAATGATCATCATCTCCAATAAGCCCGGGCAATTAGCAAATCTTCTGCTGGTATACGCTAATTTTTTCGCGTTCGGCAAGGAACACAATATAAAAATCGTAAACCCTGCATTTCACAACTATGCGGGCTATTTTAAGAACAAAAAACGTTTTATTCAGAACTCTTTTTCATTCAAATTAAATAATTTGTTTGCAAGGGCGTTTAAGAAGCTCAAAACCAGAAACAGTATTATTAGTTCTGTAGCTATTGATAACCAAGCGTTTTTTGATCTTGAAAGTCCTTATGCACTGCAAAAACTTTCGGGCAGGTTTTGTTTTGTGATGGGCTGGCTATACCGCGGAAATGGTTTGATAACAAAACACAGTACCGATATCCGGAATTTTTTTGCCCCCAATCAAAAACACCTGGAGAATATCAACAGTTTTTTTATTCAAAACCGCTTAGAAAAAAACAAGGTGCTGATCGGAATTCATATAAGGCGGGGTGATTATAAAACTTTTGAGAATGGAAAATATTTTTACTGCTATGAAGACTATAAAAAAATCATGGGTAAAATTTCCGCTTTGTCAGAAAACACAGAAATTACTTTTCTTATATGCTCAAACGAACCTGATATAAAGAATAAATTCGGAGAATGCAATCATACAATTATCTTCGGGCCAGGGCATGAATTAGAAGATCTTTACTGCTTTTCTAAATGCACATACCTTGCCGGTCCGCCAAGTACCTATACTATGTGGGCATCTTTTTATGGCGAGGTACCGCTTTATATGATAAAAGATCCGGAAAGTGAATTTACATTGAAAGATTTCAGAATTCAGGATAAGTTTTAAAATCAAACACACATCCGCTAACAATTC
>JACMLS010001010.1 GCA_014379485.1 Bacteroidia bacterium
CTTCCAACTTTCCAATCTTCCACTCATTTAATAATTCCCAACAGAAAGCATCACCAAAGTACAAGCCTCAGTTGTTTCAATTCCTTTTTCGTTCGCCATTTTTTCAAACACAGCGTTTTCTGTACCCGGATTAAAAATTATTCTTTTAGGATTAAGGGAGAGAATATAATCGTACCAAGAGGGTTGATTAGCTGTACCTACATAAAGTGTTACGGTATCAACACCATCAAAATGTTTTTGGCCTGCGTGAATTTCTGTACCGTTTATGTTTCCAGCTTTTAAACTAACAGCAATTACCGGATGCCCGTGCGCTTTCAGTTTTTCTACTGCCAGGTAAGCATAACGTTGTGGATTTTCTGAGGCGCCGAGTACGAGAGTCTTTTTCATTTTAGATTCCGTTAGTTAATACCGTTAGTTTAGTTCGTAAGGAAAATGAACGAGGGATATAAGATATAAGACATGGAGATATAAGACTGGTGCACGAGGAATTTCTTCTATGAGCCTTTACAGGCCCAGTCTTATATCTTATATCTTTTTGTCTTATATCAGAGAGCAAAGCCAAGTTTTAAAAATTAATCCTTGCGTTCTATTCCGTGTAATTAAGATCCTTTGCAAACGTTTCTTCCAAAAAATAAAGTGCAACAAATGCTATGCCTAAAATTATGCAGCCGGTAACAATGGTTGCTTTCATCTCATTACCATCAAATAAAGAAACCATTCCGCTCAGTAAAAACGAAATAAGAATGGTTGAGCCGCGCACAAAATTTGGTGCTGTTGTAGTAACGGTAGAGCGAATGTTTGTTCCGAATAATTCTGATGCTGTGCTGATAAAAACCGCCCAATAGCCGGTAGCAAAACCAATGAAGCCAATGATCCAATAAAAAGTGGCAACGCTTGTTCCTCCGAATTTAAAGTAGAAAAATATCCCCAAACAGGTGAGAATTAAAAACAGTCCCAGTGTTTTTTTTCTGCTTTTTAAAAGCTGGCTAATGAGTCCTGAAGCAATATCGCCAATGGTTATGCCAGCGTAAGCCCACATAATACTTTTGCCGGCGCTTACTGCTTTTAAATTTGCAACAGGATCTCCGGAAAGTTTTGCGTACAGACCGGGAGAAAATAACACGAGTGTTCCCATAACATACCATACAGGAACAGTAACTAAAATAATGCACAAATATTTAAGCAATCTTTTTCTGTTGCCTATAACATGAAAAAAATTTCCGCGCTGCACATTTTCTTCTTTTACGCTTTTAAACATTCCTGATTCAAAAACACCGATTCTTAAAAGAAGAAGTACAAGTCCCATACCACCACCTAAATAAAAAGAATAGCGCCAGTTAGAAATTACTTCGCCCATAAAACCTGCCACCGCAGCTCCAAAAACTCCTACAGTTGCAACGATCATGGTTCCTATTCCTCTACGTTCTTTACTCATGGATTCAGATACAAGAGTAATACCGGCTCCTAATTCTCCTGCTAATCCAAAACCAGAAATAAATCTTAATGCTGCATACCAGCTAATTGTATGCACCATTCCGTTTGCAATGTTTGCCAATGAATAAATGAGAATGGAACCAAAAAGTACAGTTAAACGTCCTTTCTTATCTCCTAAAATTCCCCAGAAAATTCCGCCAATAAGCATGCCGGCCATTTGCCAGTTTAAAAGGAGTTTTCCGTAAATAGTATTAAAATAACTCAATGAATCTTTGGACATTGGCCCAAATTGTTCAGGAATGATTTCGTTTAGACTTGCTACACGTTCAACGCCAAAAAGCAACAAATCATAAATATCTACAAAGTAACCTAATGCAGCTACAATAATAAGTTTGTTAAGGCCTTTAACTGCAGGTGAATTTGCTGAAGGCATACACTTAAAACTTCAGGATTTTTTTCACGAATTTATTATCTGCAGTTTTTATGCTGATAAAATAAATTCCGGTTGAGAGGCTGCCTGCGTTTTGCAGTTTAAAATAATTAAAAGCATTACCACCAACTGAGCGGGTTTCTTTTAAATGAATTTTACCGGTAAGGTCATGAACAAAAATTGTAATTTCTTCTGCAGACTTAGAGAAAAAATAAAGCCCGAAACTTTCTGAAGAAGCATCGTAAAAAGCATTTACTAACTGATCTCCACCTGTTGC
>JACMLS010001011.1 GCA_014379485.1 Bacteroidia bacterium
ATCGCGATTTTGCCATGCTTAAATTAGCTAATTTTTTAAAACTTCCTTCAAGCACAAAAATTGAATTGAAAGAGCCGGAATTAATTCCTTCGTTTAAAGTAGATGAATCCATTGCGCTTGCCCAGGCCGAACAAAATTCTCAGCGCACTGTTGCTTTTAAAAGAAATTTATTAGAAGCGAATATGAATGTGCAGGCGGCAAAAAGAAATACACGTTTTCAGGCAAATCTTAATGCTACTTACGGCTTAACTAACAGCGGCGCAGTATTACAACCTTTGTATGTGTCGCCGCAACCACAGCAATCTGTACAGTTTACTTTTCAGGTTCCGATAATTAATTGGGGAAAAAACAAAGCTTCAGTACAAACAGCCATTGCAAACAGAGATTTAACTGAAACGCAGGTAGAACAAGACCGTCAGAATTTTGTGCAGGAAATTTTGCTCATCGCCAAGCAAACAGAAATGTACAGAATAAAATTACTCATCGCAATGAAAGCAGATACAATTGCTCAAAAACGTTTTTCGATTACCA
Source organism: Bacteroidia bacterium (assembly GCA_014379485.1). Classification (GTDB taxonomy): domain Bacteria; phylum Bacteroidota; class Bacteroidia; order B-17B0; family Aurantibacillaceae; genus AM-1111. Next base: position 532 of record JACMLS010001011.1, read on the forward strand.
TGAGCAGATATTTAATAGGAAAAGTAACTATTACAGATCTTAACATTGCCAATCAGGATAAAATTTCTGCCAACTCTAATTACGTTTCAGCATTAAGAAATTTCTGGATGAATTATTTTGACTTAAGAAGAAAAACGCTATACGATTTTGAGAAGAACGAAGTGATCAACTACCACAAATAAATTTAATCTACAATGACGAATTTTATTGCGAGCGCTACGAATCTGTGCGAGGGTATTCGTAATATTCGTATTAATTCGTGATTCGTAGATTAAACAATTCGTATATTCGTATTTATTCGTTATTCGCAGGTATATGATATTTCCCGACGGTTTTATAGATTCGATTAAGTGTTGCGACGGTTTTGACGAAAGTAATTTTGTTGAAGGACATAACTTGCCTGCAGAAATATCTGTCCGTATAAATCCACTTAAGAAAACTGATCAGTTTAATACAAGCGAAAAAGTTTTATGGTGCGATGATGCTTATTATCTGAAAGAGAAACCACAATTTATTTTTGATCCGCTTTTACACGCAGGTTGTTATTATGTGCAGGAGGCTTCTTCTATGTTTTTGCATCACGCAATAAAATCAACTGTTGATCTTTCCGGAAAGGTAACTGCGCTTGATCTTTGTGCTGCGCCCGGCGGAAAAAGCACTTTGGTTTCATCTCTTCTCAATGATAAAAGCCTGCTTGTTTCAAATGAGGTAATTCGGAGCCGTGCAAATATTTTATTAGAGAATGTTATTAAGTGGAATCCACACAATACCGTTGTTACAAATAATGATCCGGAGCATTTTAAACGTACCGAAAGTTTTTTCGATCTGATGGTTGTTGATGCACCTTGCTCTGGAAGTGGTTTGTTTCGTAAAGATGCAAACGCTATGAAAGAATGGAATTTAGGAAATGTGGAGATGTGTGCATCGCGGCAAAAAAGAATTCTCGCCGACTCAATAGGTTCTTTAAAAACAGGCGGAACTCTTTTTTATTCTACCTGTTCTTTTTCTGAAGCAGAGAATGAAGAAATGCTGGATTGGTTGTGTGAGAATTTTGAAATGGAAACTTTAAAAATTGAAACCAAGCCTGAATGGAAGATCGTTGAGACTCAATCAAAAGATCATTCGGCTTTTGGTTATCGTTTTTATCCCGGAAAGGCAAGGGGAGAAGGTTTTTTTATTGGTGCTTTGAGAAAGAAAAGTGAAGACGGACGTTCTAAAATGAAACAAGGCAAGAGAATTGAAAAACCAACAGTTGCCGAAATTGCTTTGCTGAAAGAAAATCTCGAACATTCGGATCAATTTGGTTTTGGTAAATACGGCAAAGAAATATTTTTATACAACAAAGAATTTGAAAATGAAATTTCTTTTTTGCGCGAAAATTTAAATGTAATGAGTTTCGGAACAAGTGCCGGAGAAATAATGCGCGAAGAATTAATTCCATCTCACGCATTAGCCTTAAGCGGATTTTTAAATTCATCGGTTGAAAAGGTAAACGTTGATTTGGAAACTGCTATAAAATTTTTAAGGCGCGACGAAATAAAAATTCCTTCTATAGACAAAGGATGGAAAATTATTTGTTATGAAGGGCGAGACTTAGGCTGGATAAAATCTTTAGGGAACAGGGTGAATAATTACTACCCTAAAGAGTGGAGGGTGTTGAAGCGGTATGAGGGATAGTTGTTTTTTTTGTCCCGCTCGATTCTTTGTGATTTTTAGAAAATGGTGTTTAGAAGGCGAAGGATATTGGAGTTCGATTCCCTTGGCCTCCATCGAGACAAAAGGCTGCAGAAAAGAGTGTTTTTTTCATGCCACAAAAATACTGAAATATCTATGTAACATGAAAGTTCA
>JACMLS010001012.1 GCA_014379485.1 Bacteroidia bacterium
GAAGTTTTTTTTAAATGCGAAAATTTTCAGAAGATAGGGGCATTTAAAGCGAGAGGTGCAGTACACGCAGTAAAAAATTTATTGCCCGAACAATTAAAGAACGGAGTAGCAACACACAGCAGCGGCAACCACGCACAGGCACTTGCTTACGCCGCAAATCTTGTGGGTTGCAAAGCTTATATAGTAATGCCAAAAAATTCTGCGCAGGTAAAAATGCAAGGCGTAAAAAGATTGGGCGCAGAAGTTATTGAATGCGACAATAATTTAGAAGCAAGAGAAAGCACATTAAATGAAGTGGTAAAAAAAACAGGCGCATTTTTTATTCCGCCCTTTGATCATGAATGGATTATTGCAGGTCAGGGAACTGCGGCAAAAGAATTGATAGAAGAAATTCCGGGTCTTGATTTTATTGTAGCACCTTGCGGCGGCGGCGGATTACTGAGCGGCACTGCACTTACAGCACACATTATGAATAAAGAAATAAAAGTAATTGGAGCCGAACCTGAAAACGTAGGAGACGCAGCCATTTCTTTTAAAACTGGCAACATAGAAAAAAACGATCCGGCCAAAAGCACCATTGCAGATGGGCTAAGAACCAGTTTGGGAGAAATTACAATAAAATGCATTCGCGAACATGTAAACCAGATCTTAACAGTCAGCGAAAATGAAATAATTGAAGCCATGAAGATCATCTGGTCTCACTTAAAAATTACGGCAGAACCCTCAAGCGTGGTTCCTCTGGCAGTACTCCTAAAGAATAAGGACCTTTTTAAAGGCAAGCGAACAGGCATAATAATTTCTGGCGGAAATGTTGATTTTGCTTCCATTCCATTTCTAAGTGCCTGATTATCTTTTAATTTGAAGTTTTAAAAACAAATTCTTTCATTTCAAAAGGTTCAAATCTTCAACAAAAAAATCTGTGCAATCAGTGAAATCTATGGCTTGGGCAGACTTTTGAGCCTTTTTTTGTTTATAAACTTGTTTCTTATCATTGAATTTTCGTAATATTGGGAAGTGTTTAATTTAAAATTTCAATTTTCATGAATCTTTATCTAGGAAATCTTCACTGGCATGTGACAGACGATGACCTTCTCGAAGCGCTTTCGAAGTATGGACAGGTGGTAACTGCAAAAGTAGTAACCGACAAAATTACCAAACGCAGTCGTGGTTTTGGATTTGCTGAAATGTCTAACGACGCCGAAGCACAAGCCGCCATAGACGATCTTAACGGAAAACCTTTAAAAGGCCGTAATCTTACTATTAATGAGGCAAGACCCCGCACTCCAAACCCTAATTATAAGGGCGGTGACGATGAAAATCATTAAATTATTGTAAAAATTATTTTTCTGAATCTGGTTGGCTTCACAAGCCGATCAGATTTTGTTTTATACGCAAATGTCTGATATATACCGTATTAATGGTAGTACCAAAAATGTAGTTTATTACGTATCTTTGCACATCAATTAAACTAGATGGAAAAACCTATTTCGTTTGCTAACCTGAGTAATGATTTCCCAATGGCCCTTAAAAGGAAAGTTGATGAATATTTCAGGAGCAAAAATATCAAACAAACAGGTAACTGGAAGCTGTATTTAAAAACCATAATTCTTGTAAGCCTTGCCTGTGGCTGCTATTGGTTTATTGTATTCGGAAATTTTCCGTTTTGGTCCAAGATTTTGGTTAGTCTTGTTTTTGGATTAACCCAGGCCGGAATTGGATTTAACGTAATGCATGACGGAGCACATGGAAGCTACTCTCAAAAACCATGGATCAACTCAATAATGGCTTACACTTTAAATCTTCAGGGCGGCAGTGTTTGGTTTTGGAAAATTAAGCACAACGTTATACACCACAACGTAACAAATGTTGAGGGGCATGATGATGATGTTAATTTGCAGCCTTTAATGCGAACCAATGAGCACCAGCCCTGGCATAAGGCAATGAAATACCAGCACATTTACGGCTTGTTTCTTTATTGCCAAACCCTCATCTGGTGGTTGTTTGTAAGAGATTACGTTAAATACTTTACCCGCAAAATTGCAAGTAAAGACATTGGCAGAATTCCACCATCAGAACATTTTGTTTTTTGGTTTACTAAAGTTGCGTACATAGCTGTTTATATGGCGCTGCCAATTTATATGCTTGGGGTTGTAAAATTCATTCTCTTCTTTTTGGCTTTTTCTTTTATAATGGGATTTGCGCTGGCAATTGTGTTTCAGCTTGCGCACGTTGTAGAAACCGCACAGTTTCCATTACCTAAAAATGAAAACAACAAAATTGAGCACGATTGGTTTTACCATCAGTTTGCTACTACTGCAAATTTCGCTACTCAAAATAAAATTGTAAGCTGGTACACCGGTGGCTTAAATTACCAGGTAGAACACCACTTGTTTCCGCGTGTAAGCCATGTGCATTATCCTGCACTGCGTTTAATTGTAAAAGATCTTTGTGGCCAATACCACATTCCTTACAACGAATTTCCAACCATGTGGAGCGCTATTAAATCTCATTTGGGGCTTTTAAAGAAACTTGGCGCAGAAGAACATCCTAACATTCACGTTCATCCAACAACTAAAAACGAAAAAGAATTGGTTTACGCTTAGTCACGCTTCGACGGGCTCAGCATGACAATCGTTTGATAACATTAATAAAAAAACCTTCGAAAAAAATCGAAGTTTTTTTATTTTATTCCATTAATTAAAATTTCATGTCAGGCTGAGCCCGTCGAAGCCTTAACCATCCTGCACATATAAAATCCATCAA
>JACMLS010001013.1 GCA_014379485.1 Bacteroidia bacterium
CTTACGACCTTGATTTTTTTGGTCCTCACTCATTATTTCATAACCTAAACAGAGCCGGAACTTTTGCCGGAAAAAAGAAACTGGCAGAGAATCTGCTTTTTTTAAATACCAGCAATGAAATAAAAGCGAGGCAGCGCGCCATTGAAGAGCTTGCTAAAAAAACAGAATGGCGGCAACATTTTTTGGCCATAGCAAGGTTAAGTAAGGATAGTAAAGAAAGCTGCGAACAATTAATTGCCTGGGCAGAGAAAAAAGAAACTAAGGTTTCAAAATTTTTAATGGTGCTGGCTTTTGTGCTGCCGGCTTTGATGGCTTTGTCTTTTATTTTATCTCTGGTTCTCAATAACGGATACCTTTCTGGTATTGCCTCTGATCTGTTTCTGATCAATGTTTTTATTTTATTTACTCAATTCAAAAAAATAAAAGCAGAGGTTGGTAAGGCAGAGCGAATTGATGAAATTGTAAAACAATACTCAAAAATAATTAAACATATAGAGAACGAAAATTTTGAAAGTGAAAAACTTTCTGATCTGAAAAAAGATCTGGTTCAGGATGAAATTCCTGCAAGTAAACATATTAAAAAACTGTCAGATCTGTTTTCGGGACTTGGTAACATACAAAACGGAATAGGAGCAGTACTACTGAACGGCCTTTACCTTTTTCATCTTCACAATTTAAACAGCTTGTATAACTGGAAAATTAAGCACGCACAAAAAATAAAAAACTGGATGAATGTTTTTGCTGAATTTGAAGCGTTAAACAGTCTGGCAAATTTTTCTTACAACAACCCCGCATTTGTTTTTCCGCAGCTTAATGATAAGCATGCAATTGAAATTAAAAACTGTGGTCATCCGCTAATTGCTGCCGACAAAAGAGTTTGCAACGATTGCGAATTTACCAACAACAGGTTTATTATTTTAACGGGCTCCAACATGTCAGGCAAAAGTACTTTTTTGCGTACGTTGGGCATTAATATGATTTTGACAGGCACTGGCTCTGTAGTTTGTGCAACTGAGGCAAACATTCATCCATTAAACGTGCTGGTGTCAATGCGCCTGGCAGATTCTTTGACCGAAAGTGAATCGTACTTTTTTGCAGAAGTAAAACGTTTAAAAGAAATTATGGACCGGCTTTCGCAGCAAGTTTGTTTTGTAATTCTTGATGAAATTTTGCGTGGTACAAATTCTGACGATAAACGCAGCGGAACCATTGAAGTAGTAAAAAAAATTATTGAAAAGGGAGCCATTGGCGCAATAGCAACGCATGATCTTGAGGTATGCAAAACAACGGACGAATATCCCACCATACTCAGCAATAAATGTTTTGAGGTAGAAATAATTAATGACGAGCTTGTTTTTGATTACAAATTGCGCAACGGAATTTGTCAGAACAAAAGCGCAACTTTTTTAATGAAAAAAATGGGAATTATTTAATTACAATAAATTACATTACCCTAAAACTCCAGATAAGGTTTCAGTTTTTTAAGATTTTCTTCGCTGATGCTTCCCACACTCATCAAATCTTCTGCTTTTAAAAACTTGCCGTGTTTGTTGCGGTAGTTTACAATACTTTGGGCCACCACAAATTTTATGTAGCTGTGTTTTTTCATCTCATCAATAGAAGCGGTGTTAACGTTTATTTTTTTTATCTGCGAAACATCTGCTTTTATGCGCGAAGAAAAAAGGTTGAACAAAGTATCTTTCATTCCGTACACTTCTTTCAGTTGTTCGGTAGAATAAAAACCGCCCAGCATATTTCTTAAAATTAAAATTCTATGTGTCAGGGCCGGGCCAATTCCGTTTAAAGAAACAAGTTGCAAAGAGTCTGCACTATTAATATCAACAATAGAAATTGTCCTGGCAGTTTTTTCTTTAAAAACCATTGCACTGTCTTTTAGTTTTTTTGTTTCTTCATTAATAGAAATATAAGATTCAAGTTTTACATACAGCTTATCTGATATGCCGTAAAGTTTTTTAAGATCTTCTTTTGTTTTAAATTTTCCGCCTTTGCTTCTGTATTTTATCAGCGTACCTGCGGTTTTTTTGCTCATACCCAACTGAATGGCCTCTTCTTCTGAAATTGAATTGGGATTAAAAGTAAATAGTCCGGGCGCTTCATTTTTTTGAATTGCATTATCTGAAAGAGCTTTTTCTTTTGGAAGAGATTCAGTTAAAACAGGCTTTTGCGTTTCACTAACAATTAAAGGCTGAAAAGAAATTGAAATGGGAACAGACCTCGACTTAAAATAAATATTGGTTACGATCAGAAAAAAAATGGCAGAGGCCAGAAGTATAAACCCATTTCTCTCTCGTTTGTTGAATGTAAAATATTTTTTAATAAAAGAAATCACGTTTCGTTAGTCGTTAATCGTTTTGTTGTTGTTCGTTTTTTCGTTAACCCCTTTGTGAGGGTGTTGTCCACCCGAACTGCGGAAAAATAAATTTTGGTATTCGTTTCTCGTTGCGGTCGTAGCGCCGTAGCGTTGAATATTTTTTTTACACCTCTCTACGCAGTCTTATATCTTAATCCCGATAGCTATCGGGACTCATATCTTATATCTCCCGTTTCATTAAAATCGTTTCAACTCCCCCACATAAAAATCAAGTCGCTTTCTTTTTGGTTAAATAATAAACCGGAATTCCCAATGCAACAATTCCCAAACCAATTCCTGTAAAAAGAGGTTTAAAATAAAGCAGGTCAATGCAAATTGCCAATGTAATAATTATGTAAAGGGCAGGCACAACCGGGTAGGCAAAAGCTTTGTAAGGTCTTTCTGTATTGGGTTCTTTTTTTCTGAGAATAAAAATTCCGGCAATGGTAATAATGTAGAAGAGGAGGGAGGCAAAGGTTGAATATTCTAAAAGATCGTTGTAGGAACCGCTCAGACACAAAACGGCGGCCCAGATTCCTTGTATTACTAATGAAGTTGCCGGTACACCTTTGTTGTTCAGATCGCCTGCCTTCTTAAAAAACAAGCCATCTTTTGCCATTGACTGAAACAAACGTGAGCCCGCTAAAATTAAACCGTTGTTGCAACCAAAAGTAGAAACCACAATAAGCCCGGCCATTAATAATTCTGCCGATTTACCAAATACAACTGAAATTGCAGCAGCGCCAACTCTTGCTTTTACCGCAAACTGCATTCCGAGCCCGTAAGTATCTGCGTCAGGAACACGGTAATCGCCTTTTAGTGGCAGCAAACATAAATAAGCAATATTTGCAAGCACATAAATAATTGTAACGATAATGGTTCCTAAAAATAAGCCCATCGGA
>JACMLS010001014.1 GCA_014379485.1 Bacteroidia bacterium
GCTTCATTTGTCCACACAGTTGCGTCTTTAATTAAAATGGCGCCCAAACGGTTTTTGAAACGCTGTACTATATTGTCGTCATCCCATTTTTTACCATAAGCAACAAAAGGATAAATTACATCGCCGATCTTTACAGGTTTCTTTTCTGCTGTTTTTGCCGAATCTTTTTTAATTTCACTCATGTACAACAGTTTCCAGTCAAACCAATCTCCGTTTCCTTTTTGTCCTTTACCCGAAAAAGTTTTTGTTGCCTGATCATAATTTCCGCTTAAGCGAACAATATTTGCAGAATCTGAATAGTAGTAAATTGTAATTGCATTTGATTTGAAAGAAATAGTAACAGAAGTTTTTGTTGTGTCTTTGAGAATTACTGTTCCTGAAAATTTATCGTCATTTTGTTTAATGGTAAAATTTCCGCTTGGTGTAAGTACATTTGATAAAGTGTATTTTCCTGAAATGTCAGGAGTGTTCATGTCAGAAAATTTATTCTGCATTCCGTTCACCCAGTTTTCATAAATAACTGAGCCTTCTTCAAAAACATTTTTGTTACTGATAAAAAAATTGGCAAGCATGCCGGCTTTTAAACTGCCCACTTTATTTTGCACGCCCAAAAATTCTGCCGGATTATAAGTAAGTGCTTTCAATGCAGTTTTTTCGCTTAATCCATACTCAATAGCCTTGCGTAAATTCTTGTAAAAACTTTTTTTATCCTTCAATCCGTTTAATGTAAGAGAAAAATTAATAAAATATTTTTCGAAAGCGCCTGGGTTTACGGGCGCCATTTCCCAATGTTTAAGATCTGTAAGTGATACCTGTTCTGCATCAAAGGCATCTTCCACATCAAAGGCTTCCGGAAAATTTAAGGGCAAAATAAATCTGCAATTGGTTTCTTTCATATCAGTGATGCGCTGGTATTCGTTTCCGCTTCCCTTCATAATGTAATTCACCTTAAACTCATCACCAATTTTATCTGCACGCAACACATTTAATTTATCTGTTGTTTCAAATATTTGCGGAAGCTCTTTTTGCTGATTAAAAGTTTCGAGGGCAATATTGTATTCTGTTTTAGTGGTAAGAAGAGAATACCACTGCGCGTCAAGATAGGTTTGTCTCAGTAATGCAATAGCGCCTGTCTGGCTTTCCGGAAAATCCTGCGGAGAATTTCCTTTGCGAAAAGAAAACCCAACAGCAGCTTTGTCTTTGATCACACACTCATTTTCCTTAGCGTTGGCAAGTGAAACAAAAGTAGAAGTTCCTCTTACAACGCCGTCTTTTTGCGAAGTAAGCACTGCACCAAATCCGAGTCTCCGCATTTCATCGGCTGTTTTTTGATCGTGTACGAAAAGTTTATAAGCATCTGTTTCTGGTTTTACCGCCATGTTCCATGCATAAGAACCTTTTTGCGAACTTTCCATTTGAGGGCCAAAACCGTTTTTTGGCGGAGTTTTTACATCGGGCATTCCATAATCAGAGTGCATATCAATGAATGAAGGATACACGTGTTTTCCTTTCAGATCAACAACAACGGCGCCCGCAACAATGGGCGTTGTAACTTTTTCTGCCGCTTCAATTATAATTCCGTCTTTAACGATCAATGTTGCTTTTGCAATTACTGTTTGATAATCTACATGTAAACTGCAATTCTGAAATACGTAAACGTTGTGATTTTTATTCGGAGCTCCGTTGGTTGGAAATGTTATTTGCGAAAATATTTTTCCGGCCGAAAAAAATAAAAGACAACAAATTGAAAAAAAGTGGTTCTTCATGATTTTAAATATATTTAATTATTGCATATGCTTTATTCAGTCAATCCTCCTCGCTCTCTCGTCAAGCAAAGGCTTGACGAGAGAGCTTTCCCCCTTTGCAAGGGGGAGTGAGATTCTTTCCCTCACCCTTGCAAAGGGGAAAAGTTTTTCCGAAGGAAAAATTGAGGGGGATTGATTTGTTTCGCGTTTATTTTTAACATTTTTCAATTACAACTGCGTATCCTTGTCCAACACCAATACACATAGTAACAAGCGCATATTTTTTATTTTGCTCATTTAATTCAATAGCCGCACTAAGTAAAATTCTTGCGCCGCTCATTCCTAAGGGATGGCCCAATGCAATTGCGCCACCGTTTGGATTAATGCGCGGATCATTGTCTTGCAATTTCCAGGAACGGGTGCAGGCTAAACTTTGCGCAGCAAATGCTTCGTTCAATTCTATTATGTCAATTTGATTCCAGGTTAAGCCTGCTTTTTTTAAGGCCATGTTGCTTGCTTCAACCGGACCAATGCCCATAATGCGTGGGGCAACTCCTATTGCAGCGCCCGATACAATTCTTGCAAGGGGTTTTAAATTAAAATTTTTAATTCCGGTTTCTGATGCAAATAACAATGCAGCGGCTCCGTCATTTAAACCTGATGCGTTTCCGGCAGTAACAGTTCCGTCTTTTCTGAAAGAGGTTTTTAATTTAGAAAGTCCTTCTAAAGTTGTAGTTGCTTTTGCGAATTCATCTTTATCAAATTTTATCGCATCGCCTTTCTTTTGTGGAATTTCTACCGGAATAATTTCTTTTGTAAATCTTCCTTTCTGTTGTGCTACTGCTGCTTTTTGTTGGCTCCATAAAGAAAATTTATCCTGGTCTTCTCTTGAAATAGAAAATTCTTCGGCCAGATTTTCTGCTGTTTCTCCCATTGCATCAACACCAAATTTTTCTTTCATGCTGCTGTTAATGAATCTCCAGCCAAAACTACTATCAAACAATTGCTGGTCTCTGCCAAATGCAGCGCTTGCTTTACTCATTACAAGCGGACCACGCGTCATATTTTCTACACCGCCGGCAACCATTAAATCTGCATCGCCTGTCATAATAATTCTTGCAGCATCCATGCTTGCAGAAAGACCTGAGGCGCATAAACGATTTACTGTTTGGCCCGGAACTGTGATCGGGTAACCGGCCATGAGCAAAGCCATACGCGCAATGTTGCGGTTGTCTTCTCCGGCCTGATTGGCGCATCCTAAAATTACATCTGCAATTTGCGCTGCATCAATTGTTTTATTTTTCTGAAGTAATTCTTTTAAAACAAGTGTTGCAAGATCATCTGTTCTGACTGTTGAAAGTGTTCCGCCAAAATTTCCTATTGCGGTGCGTACACCGTTAATTAAATATGCTGGGTTCATGAGATTTTATGAGAGTATGAAACTACTTCCAAAAGAGGGAATTTGCAAATGAAAAAGTAAATTTGGTTAAGGATTAAGCTGAAAGGAAATTTAAGGGGTAACGGAGCTAAAACAAAGAGCAGGAGCGGTTTTAAGCGATCTCATCTTTTTTAACAGGGTTTTCTTTTTTTTCAGGTTCAATTTCTCTTTGTATTTTCTGAACCTGCTCATTTACTTCTTTGCTGATGCTTGAAGAGGTGTTAATGATCTCGCGCTCAATTTCTGTGCTCGTGTTCATAATATCGCGCTGTATGCCAGATGCAGCGTCTTTGAACTCGCGCACTGTTTTGCCAAGGGTTCTTGCAACATTCGGAATTCCTTTGCCGCCAAACAAGAGAAAGATCATAATAAGAATTACGGTCATTTCACTGCCACCCATATTTAAAAAAAGTAAAACGGTATTCATTTATTCTTTTTCTTGTTTGTTTTTGTTGTCTGCTGCACCGGTTTTTTCTTTTTGCTGTATTTGTTGGTAATAAACATTAATAAGGCCGAAACAGCTGCACCACACAAAGCATAAATTAGATATTCTGTTTTCAAATTTTTACCGGGTATTGTTTATTGAAGCGTTTAATTTTTTCTGTTCTTTGTTGCGCTGAGTACAATTGCAATTATACCCCCTGCTACTCCCAAAAGGATAAATGCTGCTACTATTATTTCCGCAAAACCCAATCTGAACATTTTCTTAATTAAAAATTTGTTTTTAATCTCTCTTCTGTAAATAAAAAATGTCAAACAAAATTACCTGTTTTTTTTGAGCTTTTTAATTATTATTAATATAAGAATTAAAAGGCTCAAAAGAATTAATCAGTCACCTCCAACGTTTATAAAAGCAAGGTGTTGCAATTAAAAATTCTTGTTTTTCCTGAATTTTAAAAGAACGTAAATTCCCAAAATAAAAATGGCTGCAACAATTACCACAACAAAAATATCTCCGGGTCCGGTTTTGTACATTTCCATAAGCTCAAAGGTAGGGAATTTACGGTTGGTTGGAAGAATGGAAGGATGGAAGAATGGGTGATCGCGCACCGACCCAATCTTCCAACCTTCCACCCTTCCTACCATTAAAAAAGCAAAAACCCCTTACGATCTAACGTAAGGGGTTTTAATAAGATTTATTTTAACCGTCAGACTTTGTTCTTTTTATCCAGATCCACAACTATTGGAGTAGAGATACATAGAGAAGAATAAGTTCCGATGATACGTCCAATTAATAATGCGAAGATGAATCCGCGGATGCTGTCTCCACCAA
>JACMLS010001015.1 GCA_014379485.1 Bacteroidia bacterium
AACTCCTTTATTTGAGAAAGAAGAAAACTTAATAAATCCTGACAACATAAAGGTTTTCCAGGTTCAGAATCGTTACCTCGTTTCAGAATCTTCTAACGGCGTAATGTTGATTGATCAGCAACGCGCCCACGAACGTGTGTTGTATGAGCAGAACATGAAAGCGTTTAAAAACCACAACGCAAGTTCGCAGCAGGAATTATTTCCGATGAGCGAAGAATTTTCGCCAACCGATTTTAATTTGCTCATGGATCTTAAAGAAGATCTGAAAAATTTAGGTTTTGATATTGAAGCATTCGGAAAAAACACTATTGTAATACACGGAACCCCATCTAACCTAGGCGGACAAAACAGTAAAGAAGTGCTAGATTCTTTATTAGAAGCTTACAAATTAAATAACCTTGAAATTAAAACCGACCGCATAGAAAATCTGTGCCGCTCAATGGCCTACAGTACCTGCATTAAATACGGAAAATCACTGAACGAAAAAGAAAGCAAAGAACTGCTTACCCATTTATTTGCCTGCGAAAATTATTTATACACTCCTTCAGGAAAAAATATTGTAATAGAATTTGTGAATGAGGAAATTGAAAGACAATTCAGAAAAAGATAAACGTGCGATATAAGATATAAGACGATAAGATATAAGACTAGTGCACGAGGAACTAACTAATAACTGACAACAGATAACTGACAACTAAATGCGCCCCTACGGATTTGCAAATATGCCAATGGTTACAAAAAACCTGCTCATTATAAATGTGCTGCTATTTGCTTTAAAAGCATTTCTTAATGCAAAATATGACCTGGACAGCAAACTGGACATGCATTTTATTCTATCCTCCAATTTTCGTCCGCACCAGATCATTACGCATATGTTTATGCACGCAGACATTATGCATTTATTGTTTAATATGCTTGGGCTTTGGATTTTTGGAAGTATGCTTGAAAATGTTTGGGGACCAAAACGTTTTTTGATCTTTTATTTTATTACAGGAATCGGGGCTTGTATGTGCGATCAGATTTACTTGTACTTTTCTACTTATAGTGAGATCGCTTTTTGGAAAAACGTTTATGAATCTACGAACAACCCCTTTGAATCAGGGCAGGCATTTGAAATGATAAGGGCCATTAAGGACCGTTATCTAATGTTAGGCGCTTCAGGTGCCGGCTATGGTTTAATAATGGGTGCGGCTTTACTTTTTCCGAACACACAAATGTATGTGTACATGGTCATTCCTGTAAAACTAAAATACCTTGCCATTTTCTACGGCTTGTCTGAACTTTTTCTTACCATTCAAAAACAACCGGGCGATAATATAGGTCACCTTGTGCATTTGGGAGGAATGCTTTTTTCTTTCATTATGATCAGGTTATGGAGAAAAGACCGAAGTAATTTTTACTGAGAATACCTTGATCAAATGATTGCCGATTCTTCTGAATTTAGAAAGAAAATGTTGTTTTTTACTTTATTTACATATCAATCGCTTTGAAGAGGGCAGAATCCTTTTTACTTTTGAGCAGTATAAATTTTAACCAATTCAATGAGCAGTTTTGCAGATAGTTTAAGAAGATCGTGGCGCGAATCGGGAATTATTCTGCAGCTCATTCTTCTTAATTTACTGATCTTTATTCTTCTTAATTTTTCTAAAAATTTTGATCTTCATTGGGTAGATTACATGGCCATGCCAATGAAACCTGCAGATCTGGCCTCAAGACCCTGGACTTTTATTACCTGCATGTTCGCCCACGAAGATTTCGGGCATATCTTTTACAATATGCTTTTGTTGTGGATGGTGGGAAAGATTTTTGTTTTTGTTACAGGCTTTACGCATTGGAGCAAAATTACTTTTCTCTATATTGCCGGCGGGGCACTCGGAAATATTTTTCTTTATGCTGCAGCGCTTGCTTTGCCTGAAATTTTTAACGCAAAATATTGTTTGGGTGCCAGCAGCGGAGTAATGGCCATTGCTTTGGCTGTTGCTTTCTTTTCTCCTGATTACAGGGTCAATTTAATATTTATTGGAGAGGTAAAAATAAAATGGGTTGTAGCATTTCTGTTCGCCACCAGTACACTCTTAAATCTTTCTATGAATACAGGTGGAAAAATTTCTCATTTAGGCGGTGCGGTGTTCGGAACCATTTTTGGTTTGCAGCTTAAACACGGAAAAGATCTTTCTGCCTGGTTAACCAAACTATTTTCCTCTAAAAAACGTTCTAATTTAAAAGTGGTGCATAAAAGAGGCGTTTCTGATTACGAATACAATGAAATGAGACATGAGAAGGAAAAAACTTTAGACGAACTTCTTGATAAAATAAATAAATCAGGTTACGAAAGTCTCAGTAAGAAAGAAAAAGAAACTTTGCACGTGTTGAGCAAAAAATAATTGGCGCTCTATCTGTCTAAGATTCAAGGCTAAATTGTCTGTTTTCTCCACTTTTCTTACTCTCCCGCAAATAAAACCGTAAAAAGAACATTTCGCGTTGAAAATGTAGCACGAAGTTTGTATTTTTAAACTTTGTTGATCGGAACCCTTATGCGATTTTTGGTTTATATAGCGATTTTTTTGTTTTCTGTTCAGTCAGCCTTCCCGCAAGGAGGCAAACCACAGAAAGTTTACGAACCAGAAGAAGCAGAAGAGCATTTCGGCCATCACAATTACCTGATGGCTATTCCCATCTACTTGCAATTACTTAAGCAAGATCCTAAAAACCCCGAAATGAATTATAAACTGGGTGTTTGTTATATGAACACCTACGTTAACAAAAGCGCAGCAATCAAATACCTGGAAACTGCTGTTCTCGAAAATCCGAAAATTGATAACGAAGCTTATTTTCTTTATGGAAAAGCATTGCACCTTCAAAACAGGTTTGATGAAGCAATAAATATCTACACCAAATACAAAGATCTGAACGCAAAACATAAAGATCTTGTTGCCAAAGCCGAACTTGCCATTGACCAATGCAACAACGGTAAACTCTTAATTAAACTGCCGGTAAAAGTTACGTTTACTAACCTGGGTCCTGAAATAAATACAGAATTTCCGGATTACTATCCCTGGGTTACCATGGACGAATCTCATATATTTTTCACCTCGCGAAGAAAAGGTGGTCATACCAATACTGTTGAAACAGATGGCTATTACTCAAGCGATATATATACCTGCGATGCGGTAAACGGAAAGTGGGAAAAAGCAAAAAATCTTCCGGGTTCCGGAATAAATACCGCTTTAGACGAAGAGGTGGTTGGTATTAGACCAGATGGTGGAGAACTGATCATATACATTGATCACGTAAAAGAAATGGAAGACCTTTACAACACAGTAAAAAAAGGACCCGGTTACAGCAGGCTTGAAAAATATAACCCAAATGTAAATGCCGGAAGAGAATTTTCCGGTTCTATTACAGAAGACGATCAGATCTTGTTTTTTGTGCGCGATACAAAAGAAGGATTAGGAAAACAGGATATTTTTATGTGCAAACGTTTGCCTAACGGACAATGGGCCCTGCCTCAAAATCTTGGCGAAAACATTAATACACCTTACAACGAAGATTTTCCGTATTTGTCTATGGACGGAAGAACTTTATATTTTGCATCAGAAGGCCACAGCAGCATGGGCGGATTTGATCTTTTTAAATCTGTGTGGGACGTAGAAAATAATACATGGAGCAAGCCGGTTAATTTAGGTTATCCCATCAATACTTCTGACGACGAAAGAAACATTTCTATACTGCCAGATAACCGTGCCGGATACTTATGCGCGTGGCGTAAAGAAGGAATGGGCGATCTTGATATTTACCGCGTAAAATTTGAGGACGAAGAACAGAAATACAGTTTTTATAAAGGAAAAATAAAACGAAGCGATTCGTTGAGCAAGGCAGAATTGTTTGTAACCATTACCGCTATAAATAAAAAAACCAAA
>JACMLS010000104.1 GCA_014379485.1 Bacteroidia bacterium
AACTGGATAGAGCAATAGCCTTCTAAGCTATAGGTTCCGCGTTCGAGCCGCGGCAGGATCACTAAAAAAGAGGCAATCAAAACCATGATCGCCTCTTTTTTTTGCATTCTTCTGTAACCAAATCCGTAAACCAGCATCTAATGATCATAGAAAGGTCATTATGAAATTCTTTTTTGCCGGGAAATTCAATTTCAACATCCTTAATATAAAGCTCAGAACGGAGCAAGAACTAACATTTATACATACACTATGAAACAGAACGCAATAATTGAGGATCTCGCAGAAACTGAAATTAAAGAGCAACTTACAGACATGATTGGCGATGATCATGTAGGTACTTCTTTAGAAACACCCCTGAGAGCCGATGCTTTTAAAATGAGCGATAAGAACAAGATCAGTAAAATTGCCTGGCATTTTGAGGAGATCATGCACACGCTTGGGCTGGATCTTACGGATGATAGTCTTAAAGGAACTCCCAAACGCGTTGCCAAAATGTATGTTGAAGAAATTTTCAGGGGACTTAACCCCGCCAATAAACCTGAAATTGCATTGTTTGAAAACAAATACAAATACAATGAGATGCTGATTGAAAAGAATATCATCCTCTACTCAAATTGCGAGCATCATTTTGTACCTATTATTGGCAAGGCGCATGTTGCTTACATTTCTTCCGGAAAAATTATTGGCTTATCTAAACTAAACCGCATTGTTCAGTACTTTGCGCAAAGGCCGCAGGTGCAGGAAAGACTGACCATGCAAATTGCAAATGAAATAAAAGCTATCTTAGAAACAGAAGACGTTGCAGTGATCATTGAAGCCACACATTTATGCGTTTCGTCAAGAGGAATAAAAGATGTGGCGAGCAGCACCATAACCGCAGAATATTGTGGAAAGTTTAAAGAAGAAAAAACAAAAAGTGAATTTTTAAGACTAATCAGTTAATTGATATGGAAGAAAAAGAAATAACAGACGTACAGATCATTGCTGAGATTCTGGCTGGCAACAAAGAAAAATATGCCTTGCTGATGCGCAAGTACAACCAGCGTTTGTACCGCATTTGTAAAGGATATATTTATGACGAAGCTGAGATTGAAGATGTAATGCAGGAAACATATATTAAAGCATTTCAGAATCTCTCAAAATTCGAAAACCGTTCTCAATTCGCAACCTGGCTTACAAAGATTCTAATAAACGAATGCCTGCAGCGGATAAAAAAGCTGAACAAAAAAAATTCTTTCGAAAATAACGAAGAAAACACAAATGTAATGAACCTTACAGACAATCAAAATCCGGAAACCAATACGCTTAACAAGGAACTGAAACTTGTACTCGAAAAAAACATAGCCGGCCTTCCTGAAAAATACAAAATTGTTTTTTTGATGAGAGAAATAGAACAACTAAGTACAGAAGAAACTTCTGAATTACTTGATCTGAGTATTGCCAATATTAAAACAAGACTTAACCGCGCTAAAACAATGTTGCGTGAGTCTTTGGCAAATCTCTATCCTGTAAAAGAAGTTTTTGAGTTTAATCTGATCCGTTGCAACCGGATCGCAGAAAATGTTTTATCGAGAATTTAAATTTTCTTAATGAATTTGTTGTAAGTGATTTATGAATTTACTGTAGCTTCGGTTAAAATTCATACAATATAAATCATTCATCTATGACAAACAAAATTATTTAGCTGCTTCTGCCTTTTCTTGTTTACTGTTGTTCATCTTCTATCGAAAAAAAAGCGGAGACAGAAGAACCAATTACTTTTTCATCTGACAAGCGTTTGTTAGGAGATTTTTGATTTTTCAGAACTTTGTCCTAAATTTAAATATCAGAAGAAATTACTAATTAATTAAAAAAAAACCGAATGCCAAAATTTGCTTTCAGAAACCTGATTTGCTGGATAGGACTTTTAGTATTCTGTTCTTTTATTCTTCAAAATAATGAACGTTTAATCTGGTCAAAATCAAAACCACCTCAATGGGAAGACTTTATGGGGCAGCCAGATGCTCATTCTGATTTTAAAGCATACACTTCTTTTTATATTTCCTGGAAAACCGAAATAAAGGATGATACCCTGATTGTTTCAATGAACAATTTTTTTGAGAAAAATTTATCCTGGGTAAAAGAAGACAGAAGAAAGGAATTATTGTTGCACGAACAATTTCATTTTAATATTTCGGAAGTTTATACAAGGATCATGAGAAAAAATATTTCTGAACTTAAACTAAAACGCGAAGACATCCAGAGTTCTATTGACAAGGAATTTAAACACCAGCACTTTTTACTTGGCGGGTACACCATAAAATACGACAAAGAAACCAAACACGGTCTCTTACCTGAAAAGCAAAAAGAATGGGAAACAAAAATTGCCGCGCAGCTTGATGAATACAAAGATTTCTCTGACACTTTAGTAAAAATTATTATGATTGATAAATAAAACTAGAAAACGTTAGTCCTGCATTTTGCGCATCGCAACTCATTTCACAGAAAAGAACTATTTTTGATCCTGAAAAATAAAAATTACTCAACCATGAAAAAATTTACCTTCGCCCTTTTACCACTTATATTTTTTGTTTCGCTTGCCTTAGCGCAACAAACAAACGAAACGGCAAAAGAAAATTTTAAAAAATACCTTGATGGAAAAATTTTTATGAGCTATGCCGCAAGATCATTGCCTACATTGGAAGAATGCAAACTTATCTTTAAAGGAACAAATGCAGATTCGGTGTATGAGGCAATGCAGGAAATGGAAGTGAAACTTGCGCAGGGAGGAAAAGGCGCTGAAACTTTTGCAGATGTGAGAGCTGAATCTTTTACCACAGAAGAAATGCTTGAAGGAAAACCCGGAGTTTATACAGGAGGAATGAAAAGAATCTCAGAAAAAATAAATCCGAAAATTACTTTTTATAAGATCTCTTACCTCAGAACAGTAGG
>JACMLS010001016.1 GCA_014379485.1 Bacteroidia bacterium
CATCTTCAAGTTCTTTGTCTTTAAACTTTCTTTTGCAAACTCAGCGCTAGTTTCCTGCACCTCTATTTTTAAATTCAAGTCATTTAAAAATTGTTTGGTAATAAGGTACTGTTCGGTTTCTTCATACTTAACTTTTTTTATTCCGTTTTCATCTAATTGGTAAATGATTGCATTGGGATATGCAAGCAAGATTGGAGAATGTGTGGCGATAATAAATTGTGATTTTTCCTGAACCAGTTGATGAATGGCTGCAATGGCAGATAATTGCCTGGCCGGTGAGAGTGCGGCTTCGGGCTCATCAAAAATATAAAGCCCTTCTCCTTTCAGTTTTTTTGTTAAGGTGATCATAAAAGATTCGCCGTGCGAACATTCGTGCAGCGATTTTCCGCCATATTCCCACAGGTATTTTGTTTCGTCCATGTAAGAAGCTACATTATAAAAACTTTCGGCGCGCAAAAAATAATGATCGTAAGGCCTCGCAAAACTTCTGGTGGTTCTTATATAATTGAACAGTTCAGAAGTATTTTGATGTGTTTGAAACTGGACATTCTTTGTACCACCTTCGGGTCCAAAACCCATGTGCAAGGCAATTGCTTCTATTAAAGTAGATTTTCCGCTCCCGTTCTCTCCCACAAAAAAAGTTACGTCTTCATGAAACTCAAGTGTATCTAATCCTTTTATTGCCGGAATATGAAAAGGATATTTGTCATAATCAGAGATCAGCTCACGTTTAAGTTCTATTGCTCTCAAGTATGGTTTTGCTTTCATCATCATTAATAAGATTCAACGGAGCTGCTAAAAAAAATCTCCCCGCAATTTATTAAATAAAATCAGTTCTTATGATATGAATAAAAAATTTAACTATTTTAGTTGAGAAATGAAAACAGACACAATAGCAGATTTAAGAAAAGCAATAATACTCTCCGAGGAAAAGATTTTTCTCGCTTTACTTGAAGAAATAGTCCTGAAAAATAACGCTCAGGCAAAATTTATTTCCGGCTTGCATGATGCTTTGCTTTTTGCGATAGCATTTGCGTCTTCTGCTTCAGTAAAAACAGCAGCAGAAAAAAAACTAAAGCAGATCGGAGAAATTATAATATTGAGAGAAAATGATTTTCAGGATACAGGCATCAGTGGTTCTGTTGTAATAAGTTCGTTTACTTTTTCTTTGCTGTTGTGGATGACAGAAAAGTATCAGGAAAAAATAACGTTTCATTCTTTTGATAAAGCGGAAGAGGACATTGGTGAATCACTGAAACTGATCCTGCCAACAGCAGAAGCCGAAATTCTTTCTAATGGCTGGAACAAGAATAAATTATTTAAAGAATTGTGTGGTGGAAAAATTTCTGTCGGGAAAATAATTGGTTTGTTCAGCAATTGCAAAAATTTAAAGCTGCGCGATTTTGTTTTTTCTCAATTGGGATTGTACGTAACTGTTCATTTTGCAGTTGAGGTGATTAGCCGCAGCAGCGCGCGTTCAATTTCATATCCTGATTTTTTCCATCCAGAAATTCTAAAAAAAGCGGAAGTCGAAAAAATTATTTCTTCAGCACTTTCAAAACAAAAAAAGATCTCAAAACAAGAACAAGAGCAATTGGTTTTCAATTCGCGCATGCAATTAGCTGCCATGGGACGAGAAACAGACCCCGTAACATTTGCATCTGTTTCAGAAACAGAATTTATTGTTTTAGACCGTGGATTTTCCA
>JACMLS010000105.1 GCA_014379485.1 Bacteroidia bacterium
TGCGTATCGTGTAACACTACCACAACTACTAACGCAAAAGAAAGAACCATTGAGGTTATTGGCAGCGCAGACATGGAAATTCAGCCCGACGAAATTTTTTATAGGGTTACTCTTCAGGAATATAAAAAATGGGGAAAAAAAATTTCTATGAAAGAACTTGAGACTCAACTTTTAAACAAAACCGCCAAACTGGGAATAAAAAAAGAAGATGTGAAAATGGAAAATACTGTTTCGACCGGAAATTATTATGATTATTACTATTACGACTACTATTATTACCACCAAAAGAGGAC
Source organism: Bacteroidia bacterium (assembly GCA_014379485.1). Lineage (GTDB taxonomy): Bacteria > Bacteroidota > Bacteroidia > B-17B0 > Aurantibacillaceae > AM-1111. The sequence continues at coordinate 294 of JACMLS010000105.1, forward strand.
CAATTACTTTGTAAGCAAAACTTTTACCATAAAATTTAATTCGCCAGAAACAATAGAAAAATTCTTAGAAACTGCAGATTCTTTAAATTATACTGCAGGCCGCATAAGCGGTTTTGATAACAGCAACAAGCAGGCTTACAGAGATAGCCTTAAAATAATGGCGCTTAAAGCAGCAAAGAATAAAGCCGAAATGCTATTATCAGCCCTTGGAGAAAAAACAGGAGAGGTACTTGCTATTACAGAAATTGAAACTCAGCAAACAAATAAAGTAAATAGCACCGTGCAAAATAATTCTCCCTACTACTGGCGTTGGGCAAATTATGACTATAATTATCCGGAACAGGAACAAAATCAAACTCAGATTTCCAATCAAAGCTACAATGGTGGTATTACTAAAGAAAATACAAATGCACCTTTTAAAGATCTGAAACTCCGCTACGAAATAAAAGCCGTTTTTAGAATTAAAGAAGTACAATGATTTTACCGGAAACAGCTTTTTGATTTAAGAATGGAAAACTTTAGAGGCAATGATTTTTCCGTTCTTAAAAGAAAGCACTTCGCCCACAATCAAATCGTCTTCGCCCGTAACGGTTCTTACGTATTCCATAAATATTTTATCTGAATCAGCAATAAAATAATTTGGTTTGTAATGTAAGGTAGAAAGGCGGTCAAAAGCATCTTTCCACCAATCATGCAATTGTTGTTTGCCTTTTATAAATCCACCCGTTTCGGGCATGCGGATTTTTAACTTCGGACTGAAATGTTCTGCATTTTCATCGTAAAGAGAAAGCAGGGCGTCTAAATTTTTAGCATTAAAGGCATCAAACCAATTTTGGGCGATTGTGCGGTTTTTGTTTTCCATACCGCTAAATTCGCTTTTTATCCGTTTGAACGGAAAAATTTCCAATAAAAAATTTAGTGAAATGGTCTCCTGAAAATTCATAAATTAGCTCTCCGAATTAAAAAAATATTCATCTTTTAAAACAAAAAAAATGGCAGCAGTAAATCCTTATTTAACTTTTAACGGCAATTGCGAAGAAGCTTTTGGCTTTTACAAATCAGTTTTTGGCGGAGAATATCCTTATATAGGAAGGTTTAAAGATATGCCACCGCAAGATGGTAACCCCGTGCCGGCATCACAGGCCGATAAGATCATGCACGTTTCATTACCCATTGGGCACGGAACAATTTTAATGGGAAGCGATAGTTCAGAAGAATTCGGACATGCAAGCGTTGTGGGAAATAATTTTTCAATTTCAATAAATGCAGACAGCAAAGAAGAAGCAGATAAACTTTTTAACGGGCTTTCTGCAGGCGGAACAGTAGTAATGCCTATGAATAAAACTTTCTGGGGCTCTTATTTCGGAATGTTTACTGATAAATTCGGCATTCAGTGGATGATGAGTTTTGACGAAAATCAGGGCAAAAAATAATCAGATAATTCAGTAATCGGACAAAGGTTTCCTGTTTTCAGATCTATGATAACGGGAAACCTTTTTTATTTCCCTCCGATCCTTAGCACGACTGACCTTCTTATCGAAAAAACACTTCCGGAATTTATCCTGAGTAGGTAAACGCGTGCTCAAAAATCAATCAAAAAATGGTAACTTTGCACCTGTTATTTTTAAAATAAATTTAATTAAGAAAAAGTGACAGGATTTAGAAAAATTCGCAAAATCTTAGTTAAATCATTGAGAACTGTAAGTATGCTGATAATACTATTTCTTTTGTTTTTTTTCTGGAGGATAAAAATTTCTCCGCCTAAGATCAGCAGTTCACTTAACCCACAATCTTTTACGAGAAAACAAATTGGTCCAGATTCTTATACCGTAAATAATTGCTGGCCCAAAAAAAACGAATTCGGAATCTGGGAAATGTATATTGAGGGAGAAGAATACGAAAGAGGCCTTATTTACGGGGTGCTTGCAAAAGAAATAATTGAACGGCAGGAAGAGGCTTTTGTTAAGCAGGTAGATGAAATTGTGCCCAACAAAGTTTACCGCACTGCTTTAAAAGGTTTGATAGCCTGGTTCAATAAAGACATCTGCAAATACATACCAGAAGAAAATCAGAAAGAGATCTACGGCATCTCGCTTTCTTTTTCAGACAAATTTGATTTTGTAGGACCTAAATATCAGCGCAGTTTAAATTACCACGCTGCGCACGATATTGGCCATGCACTTAACGATTACAGCATGGTGGGTTGTACTTCTTTTGCAGTTACCAAAGAAAATTCTGCAGACGGCACTTTATTGCTTGGCCGTAATTTCGATTTTTATATGGGCGATGAATTTGCGAAAGAAAAAGTGCTGGTTTTTGTAAATCCTAAAACAGGCTACAAATTTTCTTCGTACTCCTGGGCTGGTTTTACAGGAGTTGTTTCAGGTATGAATGAAAAAGGGCTGACCGTTACAATAAACGCATCCAAATCAGATATTCCTTTCGCCTCAAAAGCGCCCATATCATTACTGGCGCGCGAAATTTTACAGTACGCAAAAAATATTGAGGAGGCCATTAAAATTGCCAACAAGGGAAAAACTTTTGTTTCAGAATCTTTGCTCATTGGTTCTGCCGAAGATGACCAGGCCGTGATCATTGAAAAATCTCCGAAAAAAACAGATGTGTACAGGGTAACTGATAATAAACTTGTTTGCTCAAATCATTTTCAAAGCAAGTTATTTGAAAACGACACTATCAATCTTAAGAACATAGAAACAACAGATTCTAAATACCGCTTTAACAGGGTAACTGAATTACTGAATGAAAAAATACCACTTAACCCCGAAAAAGCCGCAGAGATCTTACGCAATAAAGAAGGTTGTTCCGGAAAAAACATCGGGCTTGGTAATCAAAAATCGCTTAATCAACTGATAGCACATCACAGTATTCTTTTTAAACCTAAAAATCTGCAGATGTGGATTTCAACCAGCCCCTACCAGTTGGGTACTTATGTTTGTTATGATCTGAACGAGGTGTTTAAAAAAGAAGGTGTTTATAAAATAGATTCGCTGAATATAAAAGAAGATGTTTTTTCAAAATCTCAGGAATTTACAGACTACGAAAAAAGTAAGATCATAAAACAAGGGCTAAAGAAATTTGCACTTTTTAATATTGCTTATACTATTGATAAAAAGAGCGAAGAAAGTTTTATTAAAGCAAATCCATTATGTTATACCACTTACATGGATCTGGGAGATTACTATAAGAAAAAAGGAGATTACGCAAAGGCAAAAAATTATTACAAACAATCTTTAGACTACGACGTTGCTTCTTTACAGGATATTGAGGCGCTGAATAAAAGAATTGCTGAATGCACAAAAAAAACAGGTAAATGAGTTTGTTGCCCGAAATTGAATTTTCTTCGTCAGAAAAAATAAAAACGTTACAACAAGTTAAGCTTACAGCGGCGCTTGAATACCTCAACCTTCATTCTGTTTTTTACCGCGATCTTTTTCTTAAGAACAGCATTGACATAAAAAAAATATCATTAGAAAATTTACATCAGCTGCCATTAACCGGTAAAGATGATCTTGCGGTGCGCAATGAAGATTTTTTATGTGTGACAAAAAATAAAATTGCCGATTTTACCACCACCTCAGGTTCTACCAGTGCGCCTGTAACTTTTTACCTAACAGCAAATGATCTTGAACGGCTTGGGTATAACGAAGAAATTTCTTTACGTTGTGCCGGCGGAACAGAAAATGATATTTACCAACTCATGACCACCATAGACAAACAGTTTATGGCAGGTCTTGCATATTATTTAGGTGTAAGAAAATTAAATGCAGGAATAATACGTGTGGGTCCCGGCTCAGCTCAATTGCAATGGGATTCTATAAACAGGTTTTCTCCCACCGTATTAATTGCAATTCCTTCATTCATACCAAAGCTCATACATTTTGCTGAAGAACATGGCATAGATTTTAGCGCTACCACAGTAAAATCTATTGTTTGCATTGGAGAACCGATCAGAAATCCTGATTTTACTTTGAATGAATTAGGAAAACTGATCACTTCAAAATGGAATGTAAAACTTTATTCTACTTACGCTTCTACAGAAATGGGCGCTGCGTTTACAGAATGTGAAGCGGGTGCGGGCGGACATTTACATCCAGAACTTTTAATTCTTGAAGTGATCAATGAAAAAGGAGAATTGGCAAAAGAAGGAGAGTTGGGAGAAGTTGTTGTTACCACTTTAGGTGTTGAGGGAATGCCTTTGCTCAGGTATAAAACCGGAGATCTGTGTAATGTGTATTATACAAAATGCACATGCGGAAGAAATACGGCAAGACTTGGCCCTGTTGTTGGCAGAAAACAACAAATGATAAAATACAAAGGCACTACGCTTTTTCCTTCTGCAATTTTTAATGTGCTTGATCTTGTAAAAGAAATTGAATTGTACCAGGTAGAGGTAACGCGCGATGAATTCAGCAACGACATTATTTCAATTCTTTTACCATCCGATCTTTTTTCGAAAGCATTTGAAAATGAAATTCACTCTCTGTTCAAATCAAAACTGCGGGTTACGCCTGCATTAAAATTCATGCTAAAAGAAACGCTGAGAGAAAAAATATTTTTGCAGGACAAACGAAAGCCTGAGAAAATTATTTTTAGTTGAGGCGAATGCTAAGTATTTCTACTGTTTTAGCTTTATTAATGCTAAGATAACTTCCGGAAAAAACTGCTGCGGAAAAAAAAAGTATATATTTGATCTATAATCAAAATTCTAAAAATGAAAAAATATCTCTTAACCCTTGCGAGTGGTTTGTTGGTCATGAGTTCATTCGCGCAAATCAAACTTTCTGAAGGCCCGGGCCTGAATAATGACGAAGATAACAAAATGAACCGCATGATTGAGGGAGAAGACGGTGCTTTTTACTCTTATCGTATTCGTACCAGAGGAAAAGGAACCAGCTACATTATTGAAAAATTTGATCGCACAAAACTGACTACACTTTTTTCTAAAGAAGTAGAAATTCCAACAGACCGTACAAAAGTGCTTGATGTTGAGTTTGCAGGCGGTAAAGTTTTTGTTATTTACAGAACTTATGACAAAGACAAAGAGATCATGAGTGTTTACTTTAAAACTGTTTCTCCGCTGGGTCAGGTATCTGGTGCCGCAACAGAATTGTTTAACAGAAAAACAGATCATTATGAGTTTATTGATTTTGATATTTCTACCAACCAGAGCAAAAGCAAATTTGCCGTAAGAACCACTTATAAAGCAAATAAAGAAGATACGTATAAAACAGATTTTATATTGTATGACGCTTCTGCACAGAAAACAATCTGGACAAAAACGGTAAATAAATACCTGAAAAAAAGTAACCCCTGGTTTGTATGGAGTTTCAGGTCAACCGAAACTACAGGCTTACTTGGCTTTATGCTTAATGATAACGATGATATTTATTATGCTTTTAACGAAAAACTTAAAAAAGACGATAAAAAAGATGATCGCTATAACGCAACGGTAGAGATACTGAAAGCTGACAGCAAATCGCCTATTGCAACAAAACTTGATCTGAATGCAGAATACGTAATTTACGATGCGTCTTTTTGCATGAGCAATAACACCATTATGCTTGCGGGTTTTTTTAAAGATGTAATTGAAAGAAAAGGCCGCGACCTTGTAGATGTTGGCGTTTTCAATTATAAACTAAACAACACAACCGGAGCCATAGAAGGAAAAGCAGTTAAAACTTTTGACGCGAAAATTCTTACTGCTATTGAGTCAAGCCCTAAAAAAGCAAGAGGCATGAATTACAAAGTAGATTATATTCTTGCAAGCGGCGACGCTTTTTACCTTGTAGGCGAACAATATATTGTAACTGTACAAGACAGAAACCAGGGTATGCTTGGTGATATTGTTGGCCTTGCATCTGGAGCAAATCCTTTTTACATAGGAAAGAATTTTATTTATGAATATATGGACGTGATTGTTGCAAAAATAAATGGTAAAGGCGAATTTGAATGGGTTTCTAACTCACCTTTAAGAAATGGAACCACTACAATAGATAACCCGCATGTGTTTAAACAATACATTGCATACGTTTCATCAAAAGGACTTTATTTGTTTTATAACGAGCATAGAAAAAACGAAGAAAGACTATTGAAACCAGATTATGAACCACGCGACTTGAAAACGCAGGTAACTATACACGGCAGTAATTTTGTTTATTCGAAAATTACACCTGATGGAAAAGTAAAACATGCCAAGATCTGTGAAAATGAAACTTATTGCTTTGCCCCTATCCAGGAAAGAGATCTGCACTTTCTGCCACCAGAAGATGCTGAAATATATGTGAACGGAAAACCCGACGAAATTATCATTTACCAGGAAGACCACGGAAA
>JACMLS010001017.1 GCA_014379485.1 Bacteroidia bacterium
AATTTTTGAAGCAACTACATAATCGCTTTTTGTATACATACTAAAAAACAACTGACGATTTTTTACACTGTCTTTTTCAATGTTATATTCTGTAAAGCCTCTGCCATGAAGCAAGTACCATTTGCCCTCAATGTTTTGCGCAACTGCTGCGTTAAACAAAAAAAACGTAATTAGTAAAAGACGTATTAGCAATCTCATTTTTGTTGTTTTATTTTTGCGGATTTTTTTAGTCAATGTTTTTCCACCATTCAGTAAACACCTGATCTTGGTCTTTTAAGTTTACTTGTTCGCCAATTTTGGGTGTAAGCAAAGGTATGTTTTCTGCTTTGCAATTTGCAGCAACTTTTATTAATGGTTCATCCCAGGCATGGTTGCCAAGTGCAAATTTAGAATTATGTACTGCAAATAATTTTTTGGCTTTAAGATCTTTTGCGGCTTTAGTAATTTCATCTGGCATAAGGTGTATGTATTTCCAGCTTTTGTCATACTGTCCGTTTTCTAAAATTGCCAGGTCAAATTCTCCGAATGTGTTACCGGCTTCGGCAAAGTGTTTATCATAACCACTGTCGCCACCAATGAATATTTTTAGTGTAGGTGTTTGCAAAACAAAAGATGTCCAAAGCGCTTTATTTCTTTTAAGCCCACGCCCCGAAAAATGTCTTGCAGGAACTGTGTGCACAGTAAATTCTGTGTCTAAAACAACTTGTTCATTCCAGTTTTTTTCAATGATCTGTTTTGTGTTATAACCCCAAAACTCCAGATGTTCGCCTGTACCAAGTGCGCAAATAACCTGTTTAATTTTTGGTTGCAGTTTTTTTATTGTCTCATAATCCAAATGGTCCCAATGGTCGTGAGAAATAAAAAGATAATCAATTTCCGGAATGTCCTCCGCAGAATAATTATTTGTTCCCTTAAATGCTTTTGTAGTAAAAGAAATTGGCGAAGCGTGGCCACAAAGAACGGGGTCAACTAACATTCGTTTACCATCAATTTGTACAAAATAGGAGGAGTGCCCGAACCAAACCAAAACATCTTTTTTTATGTCAAGATTTATGAGGTCGGTTTTTACAGAAGGAATGTTATCTGTTGGGGTAACTCTTTTTTTCTTTTCAAATAAAAATTGTTTAAGAACGCTAAAGTAAGTTGCTCCTTCAGTCAAATCAGGTGTTATACTTTGGTTTTGAAAAGAACCGTTCTGATAATTTGCTGCCTTCTTAATTCTTTCTAATCGTTCTCCTGTTGGAAGTTTTCCAAGTTTGGGGTGGTTTAGAAAAATGTAAATGCTGATTGAAAGTAAGAGGAGTATTGAAAGTGTTATGTACATGTTTTAATGCCTTTTAATTTTCTTTAGAGATTTGCTTGCCTGCAAAACCCGTTGCCAATTGTTTTCTAATTATTGTTTTTCATTTACATATTCTAAAATGTCGGCCGGCTGGCAATTCAATACTTCGCATATTGCTTCCAGTGTGCTAAAACGAATAGCTTTTGCCTTTCCGGTTTTAAGGATGGATAAGTTAGATAAGGTTAAACCTACTTTCTCAGAAAGTTCATTTAAC
>JACMLS010000106.1 GCA_014379485.1 Bacteroidia bacterium
TACATGTTAATGGATAGCTGTGCCCGCAAATATAAACTTTTAAGAGAAGAGTCTAAAGCCAACTTTCTTCTTGGCCTCAGTTTTTCATCATTAAACAGAATTCCGATCGCGAAAAATTACACCCTCCATGCACTTAAACTTGCAAAGCAGCTTAATGATTCAGTGCTTATAGCCAGGTCTTATCGTACGTTAATTACCTGTCTTATGAATATTGCTGCGCAGGATTCTAATCCTAAAAAGCATTTTGACACTTTACTTATTACACTAAAAGAATTTGAAAAATACATACCGGCTAATGACCTTAGCAGGCTGTCACAATTATACGACATGTTCTCCGGGGCGTACACTATGAACCAGGATTTACCAAATGCAATAAAATATGAAAAAAAAGCTATTGATAATTTAGCCGCAATAAATTCGCCTGATCTTTCAATGGCATATACCAACCTTGCAGGCTCATACCTTACAATGCTAAAGTATGATTCTGCTCTGGTCTATCTTAAAAAAATTGATATAGGAAGTTTAAAGGAGTCGGAATACGATAAACGGATTCTATTCAATAATTTTTACAGAACCTATAAGGGGCTTGGCAATGCAGAATTGGCTTTGGCTTATATTGAAAAATACAACGAAAAGGATCTGGAATTAAATGAAGCGAAAAACCTGGACATTCAGCAATTGCGCGAAAATTTTGAAACCCAAAAAACCAGGCAACATATAGAAGATGAAAAAGAAAAAGCAAAAGTACTATATGAACAAAAAAGGAATTTCAATTTATACATTTCAGGAGCCGGCTTCCTGATCTTTGCCATTACTGCTTTTTTTATCTATTATCGTTTCAGAACAAAAAAAGAGAAGGAAAAGAAAAACCTTCAGTTACTTTTGCAAAACGCCGAATTGACGGCACTAAAGGCGCAAATGAATCCACATTTCATTTTCAACGCACTCAACTCCATTCAACACAGCATTGTTACCAATAACCCTGATGAAGCTTACAGGTTTCTTTCTAAATTCTCTAAACTTATCAGGAATATACTTGACAGTTCTGCAGAGCAACTGATCTCCCTGAAAACAGAAATTGAAACCTTAACGCTTTACACAGAAATTGAATCGAAAAGATTTGACAATTCTTTTACCTGCAATTTTGAAACACAGTTAATGGACACTGATGCAGAAAAGATCATGATACCCCCAATGATCATTCAACCTTTTATTGAGAATGCAATCTGGCACGGCCTTATGCCAAAAGACGGAACAAAGATCCTGAACATTAAATTTTTGCTGCAAAACGAAAAAACTTTGGTGGTTGAAATTTCTGACAATGGTATTGGCCGCCAAAAAGCAAAAGAGATTGCCGTTGCAAAAAATAAAAAACACAAATCGAGAGGACTTGATATTATTAACGAAAGAATTCATTTGTTGGAAAGAACGCAGGCATTCAGCATTACAATAGAAACCACAGATTTTTTTGATGCAGGCGGAAAAGCAGCAGGAACCGGCAACAAGATCACTTTCATTAATACCAACAAAGCAAACGTATGATAACAGCCATAATTATTGACGATGAAAAAAGCGGAAGAGAAACACTTAATTTTCTGCTCGAAAAAAATTTTGGAAAAAGAGTAAAAGTGCTTGCAACAGGCAAAAGTGTGAGCGAAGCTGTTGAACTGATTGAAAAACACGACCCGCAACTGGTTTTTCTGGATATTGAAATGCCCGGCGAAATGGGTTTGAGCCTTGCAGATAAAATAAACACCACTGCATTTGAGATTGTGGTTACCACAGCACATAAAGAATACGGAATTGATGCCATAAAGATAGGCGTGCTGGATTACCTGCTAAAACCCATTGACGTTGATGACATGGAAAAAACAATTCTTAAAGCCGAAAAAAAAATAGCAGAGAAATTAACCGGACAGGCTGTAAAATTATTATTGAACCAGGTAGATCATCTCTCTCCACAAAAACATAAAATTCCTTTATTGGTAAGTAACAATAAAACTTTGTTTGTTGAGCCAGAACATGTAATAAGATGCGAGGCTGATGGAAATTACACCAAAGTTTTTCTAACATCAGGCAAAACCGAATTAATTACAAAACTGATAAAAGATATGGAGGACATGTTAGCAGAACATAACTTTTTCAGGGTTCACAAATCACATCTAATAAATATAGATCATGTAAAAGCATACCTGAAGGCAGATGATGATATTACTATGACAGATGACTCAAGCGTTCCGCTCTCAAGAAACATTAAGGCAGATTTTCTGAAACGAATGAAAATTTAACCGGTTTCTTTTTCTGAAAATTTTTACATTTCATAGGTACAGAAAGTAGTTTAACCGATTTTTTCTTTTGGAAAGGTTAAATAATTGCTTTTAAACAAAAGACTGCATATCTTGGAATAAGTTTTCAGGCAACATTGTCCCTACGCCAGAAACAGTGCCAAAAGAATTGATCTTAAAATTAATTCAGGCACAAAGATCTTGCAGCAAATCTTTTGAAAAAGGAAAAAAATAAATTACTCTTAATTGCGCTATTACTATTCTGTAATTTTGCATGGGCATTGAACATAACGATCATAGAAAGCCAGTCAAATAATTCGCTACAGGATATGGATGCAAGCTGGAATTCTGCCGCATTAGCAATGGGTCATACTCCTACAATTTCTCCGCAAACAACTTTAGATAACACCGCTTTTTTTTCGGGAACAGACATTTTAATTGTTTCATCAGGTGTAATAAATCTTCCGGCAAACAGGATAAACACAATTCTTCAGTTTATGCAAAGCGGAAAACCTGTGTACCTGCAGTCTGAATATTTGCAAAGTTGTCCGGGAAACCAGGCCTTTTCTACAATTATAAATAGCCTTGGCGGAACTTTTTCGTGGAATAATCAATTCACCGGTAATCTTGGCCCTGTAACTGTACTTGGCTCTTTTGCAAGTGTTAATAATGATGTTGATACTATGAGTTATTACTGGTTTTCAGTTTCAGGATCTGGAGATTGCAATACCATTAATTTTTTAAAGGCAGGCGGAACGTATCATGGCTTTCAATATATTCCAACAAACACTTCATACGGATCAATAGTTACCACAACAGACCAGGATTGGATCAGGTATGACAGTACACCGCAATTAATGGAAAACATTATTACCAATCTTATTTCGCCTGATGTAACACAACTTCTTTTTCCGCAGGTAAACATTGGCAATGATACCACTCTTTGTTATGGACAGAGTATAGCATTAAGTGCTGATACTGCAGTATCTTATCTCTGGTCAAACGACTCAACCACTTCTTCCATTAACGTTTCTCTTGCAGGAACTTATTGGGTAACCGTAAGCAACGGGCAATGCGCTGCTACAGATTCTCTTTCTGTTTTTGTTTTTGATTGCGAAGAAGAAATTGAATTACCTGATATTTTTACGCCAAACGGAGATAGCTTAAACGACGTTTGGTTTCCGGTAAAGTATAAAAGAATTGCAAATGCAAGTCTGAAAATATATAACAGGTGGGGCAATGAGTTGTTTTACACTGAAGATCTGATAAAAGGTTGGAACGGTCTTTTCAAAGAAAATGTTTGTGCAGACGGCACTTATTACTGGATTGTTCAGTACGCAACAATTTCAGGGAAA
>JACMLS010001018.1 GCA_014379485.1 Bacteroidia bacterium
ATATTTACCTGATGGTTACTGTCAATAACACCGGTGGCGGCGGAACTACTTTCAAATTTTATTTTTCAGGACAAAACAAATTTTCAGGACAGAATGATACGCTTGTATTTAACTCTTTTGCCAACCAGGCCGAAGCAGAAATAAGAGCGGGCATGGCCGAGACAATGAAAAAAGGATTATTAAAATACATTGTGCAGACGCGATTGATAAATAAGATCAGTTACAGTGTAGATACCACAGAAGAATCTATGAATGCAGGTAAAGTAAAAGACAAATGGAATTTTTGGTCTTTTAATATTAACTCTGATATTTTTGGGAATGGAAATTCATATCAGAAAAATTTTAACATGAATTATTTTGTAAGTGCAAGCCGCACCGGAGAGAAAGTAAAAACATCTACCGGCAGCTGGTACAATATGAATACACAGGAATATAAAATTGATGATACTACTATTGTAAGAGGATTTCAGAATAATCTTGGGGCGTATCATCTCCTAACTTTTTCTCTTGGCAAACATTTTGGCTGGGGGCAGTTTGCATCTTACTTTCAATCCAGCCAATCCAATCTATTAAACAGCATCAGTTATTATCCTGCAATAGAATACAATGTTTTTCCTTATGAAAAAGCTACAAGGAAACAATTAAGATTTACTTACCGTGCAGGCATTCGCTATCAGGATTATGTTGAACGAACAGTTTACGGAAAAATGAATGAATTATACGGTCAGCATTCTCTGGTAGTTCAGTACTCGCAAATAGAAAAATGGGGAAGCGTAGATATTTCTGCAGGCGGCTGGCATTATTTTAATTACTCCAAAAATTTCAGCGCATCCGTTTACCCTTCCATCAACTTCAACCCTGCAAAAGGTTTAAGAATAGGTATCTGGGGCGGATTTAATATTGTGCGCGATCAGTTTTATTTGCGTGCCAGCGACGTTTCTACCGAAGAAATACTGCTCAACCAGGTTAAATTAAAAACAGATTACACTTACAACTTAGGTTTTAATATCGGTTATACGTTCGGGTCAATTTATAATAATATTGTAAATGTAAGATTTGAGTTGGGAGATGATTACTGGTAGAATAAATAAGCAACCGATTGAATATCATTTTTTTGTTGGATAAAAAATCAATTGTGTTTTACAGAATTATAATTTGATTTTACCAAACACTTAGAATTTCTCCATTTTCCTTTTAAATCTTCTGACGGAATTCGGTGCCCATCACATGTATAATAAATTCTAACATTCTTATGTGGGTACATGCGGACTACCCAGCAATTTCCATTTTTAATCTCCAATAGTACTAGCTGAATTATAGAATCAGAATTTAATTTTTTATTTTCACTTCCTAGTTTTATTCCAATTTCATTATTTCTTAAATCCATTTCAGTTCCTACAGAATCTGGCAATTCTCCATCTTCAAATTTTCCATTCTTAAACTGCAGATAATTTCCTTTTTCATGTGCAATTCCTAATTTTCGAATTTTTTTACTTTTTATTTTTTGAGTAAGTAAAGACATTGTAAAGACATGCCTGAAGGCATCCAGTTTGCCACCATTTTCTAATTCATCTAAAATTCCCGGATCTTTATTTGATTTAAAGTCATTAATAATAATCAATGCCCTTGCTGTAATTTTTTTTACACGAATAGCACAGAACGGAAGAAACAGCGCCCACTTTTTTTCGGGTCCTGACAAGCCGCTGAATTTTTTTAAAGTGATTGACTGCGAATAAAAAATAAACGGAAATAAAAAAAATAAAAAACATTTTTTCTTAGATGGAAGAAAATTAAAAACCCATGGGAATATTTTACTTCGCCGATTCATTCAAAAAAGGGATTGGATTTACATAAAACATTTTCTTCCAGCCTTGTTTTGCCCCGTCAATTTGCCATGGAAGCGGAATTAAGGTGTTGATGGAGTAATGCAGGTGCGGAGATTTGCCCGCTGCGTTTCCGCTCTGCCCTACTTTACCTATCAGTTCTCCTGAAGAAACAAAACTAAAAAAAGAGGTTTCAATTTTGCTGAGGTGCGCGTAATAATGCAAACGCCATTTGGGCCCTAAAACAAAAACAACATTTCCTCCCATATTAATAGTTCCGGCATACATTACAATTCCGCCGGTAGAAGAATAAACGTCTGTACCAACCTTCGAAAAAACATCAACACCTTTATGCGTTACAGATTTTCCCCATGGATAATACCAAAACGACTCCTGGCTGAAATCTTTATTAGTTGCTCCTTTTACAGGGAAAGAAAAATTTTGGGGAAATAAGTAACCGATTACAATAAGTAAAATAAATGAACTAAGAAATTTTCTTTTTTTTATCCAGTCACCAAATTTTTTCTTCATTAAAAGAAATTTATTTAATCTTGAATTTCACTTTTACATAAGCAGGTTTTCCATCGTTGTCATACTTAATTCCAAGATAAAAAACAGCCGGGGCTTTCATTTCTTTCAACACTTTTGAGGTCTGGTTATTAATCGCCGCCCCATTTAAAATTGAATTCCATGGTCCGGACGCAGCCGTCAAAAAATATTCAACCGTCCTTATTTTACAGGATTTTAATTTAATTGAAACTTCATTTTTCAAAGCCAGGTCTTTCTGCGGAATTTCATACACAAAGGAAGAATCATTTTCGGGATCAATGAAGATTTTTTCTTTCTGCGACTGGGAGTACAAACCTGTTGCACAAATAAACGAAGCAATGATCAAAAGTAGTCTCATTTTATTTCAAGTTAATTGTTACGGTACAAAAAATCACTTCAAATTTTGTTTTCTCATTCATAAAATAAAACTCAAAGATCATCTTCTCTCCTCTCTTAAGGTGTTTTTGGTGAGTGACCGGCACTTCCATTGCATTTTTACCCATCTGCTTTTCAACTTTTACTTTTTTCTTTTCGGTAATGGTTACCTGCCAGCGGTAAATTCCGTTTTTAGAATTTTGCAACAGCAGTTTACTTTTTTCTGCAAGCTCTTCTTTTGTAAATTCGAGATTGTATTTTTTCTCTCCGCTGCTAAGATCAACGGCAATTTCATGTGGCAGTTGCGCAACAGAAAATTTTCCGATGCAAAAAAATAAAATTAAAAAAATTCGGACCATTACTCTGAAAAATTAATAATTCATTCCTAAATTATAAAAAACAAAAGCCCAGATATCTGCAAACTCTTCAATTTGTTTTGCAGTTGGCTTTCCGCTTCCGTGCCCCGCATTTACATCAATACGTACCAGCACCGGGTTTGTGCCCTGCTGGTTGGCCTGCAACGTTGCAATGTATTTAAAAGAATGCGCAGGCACCACACGGTCGTCATGATCTCCGGTTGTTACAAGCGTTGCCGGATAAGCAACTTTTTTTACGTTGTGCAAAGGAGAATATTGATACAGGCAGGCAAACTCTTCTTTGTTCTCACTCAAACCATAATCAACAGACCATGCC
>JACMLS010001019.1 GCA_014379485.1 Bacteroidia bacterium
AAAAATAAAAAACTTTTTTATTCAGGTGCTAACCGTCCATTATTCATAGTTGAAAAAGATTCAGAGACTTTAACTGAAATAAAAGCTACAAAATTGCCTGTGGGCGGTGGCCAATATGAAACCAACCGCGAGTACCAGTTGCATACTATTGAACTTAACAAAAACATGGTCGCATACCTCTGCACCGACGGATATGCTGACCAGTTTGGAGGTCCCAAAAGAAAAAAATACCTGAGTACACAGTTGCAGAAAAATTTTAAAGAAATTTCTAAACTCAGCCCATCCGGTCAGAAAAAGAAACTCGATGAAAATTATATGGAATGGAAAGGGAGCCTTGAGCAGATTGACGACGTTTGTATTATAGGAATTAATTTCGACACAGCGTAAAACAGGCCTGCGAGTGGTTTTTTTTAATCATCCCTATTTAGTACTTTTAAGTCTCAAATTAAATTCAGTATTTTTTATCAGGAACAAATAATTTCATCCGAATGAAAAAAAATCTACCACAATCGTTTTTGCTTTTTGCAGCAATTTTATTTTTTGGAAAAACTTTTTCGCAACAACTCGATAATCCTGTTGCAGTTTTTACTGACCCCGTTTTTCCAAGCATAGCAGTTAATCCGGCAGTTCCTGTTTTTGCTACCAATGACGTTTCTTTTCTAAACCAGGATACAGCAGTGGCGGTTGGAAATAACGGAATGGTATGGAGAAGTATTGACGGAGGATTGAACTGGAGCGTAATGGCTGCGTTCAGTGGAACCAATCATAACAATTCTGTAATTATGAAAGATAATTACATCTGTATTGCCGGAGATCTTGGAACAGTAAGTTTTTCAAGCAACAAAGGAGTTTCCTGGTCAAATGCATCTGCAGCACTACCCGCAATAAATTATCACGGAGTACATTTTGCAGACACAACTTTTGGCGCTTCTGTTGGTGATAACGGCGATGCTGTTATTTACCATTGGGTAGGCGGTCTTGGATGGGCGCATATTCCCACAGCGCTTTCAAGTAAATTAAATGCAGTTGCAGCTTACAAAACAAGCCTTAGTGTTTTTCAGGATGGTTTTGCATTGGCAGCAGGAGACAACGGTGCATTGGCAACTTACGCTTTTGGAAGCTGGACTTCTTTACCTGCACCTGGCACAACAAATATTAACGGCCTGTATCTTTTTCCGGATAACGTAACCGTACTTGCTGTTGGTGACAGCGGATTAATTATGCGCAGTACTAATTTCGGAACCAGCTGGAGCGTGATCAATTACGGAAACAACGAAGCACTGCGCGATATTTCTCCGGGAATAAGTGTAAATGAATTTATAGCTGTTGGAGACAGTGGCCTTATTTACGAATCTACCGACGGAGGTTTTTCATTTACGCGTTATACTGTTGGGTTTAATACAACAAATCTCAGAGGTATTTCTGCAAAAACACCACGCGGAGCTTTTGGCGGATCAGGAAATACATTACGGATTTTTACACATGACAGTACAGTTGTAACCGGGGTAAATGATTCATTATTCTGCAGTGGCGATAATTTTAAAGTGTACATAAAATTATTTGGTCAGTACGGAAGTTCTAACCTGGTTTCGCTTGAACTTTCAGATGCCAGCGGTTCTTTCACTTCTCCTGTTGTAATTGGCACAAAACTAAATCCGCAGCCGGTTGATTCTATTACAGGAATAATTCCCGCAAATACAGCAGCATCTTTACTTTATAAAATAAGGATCAGTACTGCAGATCCTTTTATTCTTTCCAATGTTTACGCAAGTAGTTTTACTGTGTTGCCGGGCCCTATTGCTCAAACGGTACAAGTAAACGTTACAGATCTTTTTGTAAACAACCAGGCAGGTTGCACTTACCAGTGGTATTATAACACCAATCCAATGAGTGGTGAAACAGATACCATTGTAACTACAATAGGCAACGGAAATTATTATGTTACGATTACCTATTCTAACGGCTGCAGCATTTCAACAAACGTCTTCAATTACACCAATACTTCAATAAAAAATTCTGTTGCAAATACAGGTGTAAGTGTGAGTCCGAATCCGGCCAGCAACGTTTTAAATGTGCAGGTTCAGAAAAATCTGATCGGTAAAAACATGTTCCTGTATGACATTTCAGGCAAAAAAGTAATGGAAGAAAAAATCAGATCGCTCAGCAACCAGTTTAATACTTCAGAAATTGAACCCGGTTTGTATTTTTTGACGATTGAAAATAGAGTAACGAGGGTTGTGATCAATAAATAATGTTTTTATGAAAAAAAATACCGCACTTTTATTATTGCTACTGGTTTTTTCAGCTCTGAATGTTGCCAAAGCACAATCGCATGACAACAAAGGCTGCTCACTCAATAAAAACTTTAATCCCACTAAAGAAACCTATACCTGCAAAGTCTGCATTATGGAAATAGAAAAGGCAAGGGCTGAAAAAAAAGCAAGGGAAGCAAGCAGTTCAAAGGCGGAACGCGATAATGACATAAAAGCAAAAAAAGCTGCAATGGAAAAAGCTATGTCAGAAAAGGCTGCATTGGAAGCTGAAAGAAAAAAGAAAGCGGATACTGAAAAAAATAAATTGCAAACGGACAGTACTGGAAAAATTAAGCCGGCTGAAAAACCCCAAATAAACTAGCAGCAGAAATCATTACTAAAATTAAAATCCTTTTTTATGAGAGGATTTTTTGTTTCAATACAGATTTAAAACAGAATCACGGCCTACTTTTGTTTACATACAGATTTATTTTGCTAATTTGGTATTGTTATGAAGTTACTGCTGATAGAGGATGAAATTGCATTGGGAGAGAGTATTGTTACTTACCTGAAAAAGGAAGGGTATGTATGCGAATGGGCTAAAAATTTTCAGGAAGCAACTGACAAAATATATGTTTACAAATACGATTGCCTGATGGTAGATATCACCATTCCGGGCGGAAGCGGTTTACAGATCATTGAAGAGTTAAAAAATCAGTCGAGAGATAAAAGTACAAAACGATCTGATTCAGGTGTAATTATTATTTCGGCAAAAAATTCATTGGATGATAAGATAAAAGGTTTAGACCTTGGCGCAGATGATTATCTCACCAAACCTTTTCATCTATCAGAATTAAATTCGCGCATAAGATCTTTGATGAGAAGGAGACTGAACAAAGGCGATACATTAATTGAATTCAACGAAATTGTAATAAACCCTGCAAACCACGAAGTAAAAGTAAAATCTTCTGCCCTTGATCTTACAGCAAAAGAATATGGCTTACTTCTTTACTTCATTACAAACAAAAACCGTGTGCTTACAAAAGAAGCCATTGCAGAACATTTGTGGGGCGATGAAAAAGATGTGGTTGATTCTTTTGATTTTATTTACTCGCATATTAAAAACCTGAGAAAAAAAATGATCGATAAAGGCGGAGAAGACTACATTAAAACGGTTTACGGAATGGGATACAAATTCGGAGAATAAAAAACAATCAAAACAATAATGAATGTTGAATGATGAAGTAAGGTCACACAACTAATAACGATTAATTACAATCAATTACATTTCTTTATGAAACTTCTTACGCGCACAACTATATATTATTTCATCAGTACACTTCTGGTATTTTCTATTGGTACAGTGATCTTTTTTTATTCGCTGAGAAAAATTCTTGACGAAGAGGTGAATGAAGGATTGCAAACAAAAAAAACAGAATTGCAATTGTACTTTTCAAAAACAGAAGTGCTGCCTGAGGTCTGGCCACCGGGTACCGGAATCCTTTCTATTTCAAAATACAGAGGCACATTTAATGATGTAAACAGGGACACACTTTATCTTAACACGGTTGAGGGGGAAATACTTCCCTACAGGCTTTTACAATTTTCTACACAGGTAAATAAAGAAAACTATTCAGTACTCATCAGTCAGCCCTTAATAGAATCTGAAGATCTGCTGGAAGCAATTATTTTTTCGCTGATTATTCTTTTTGTCATTACCATAATATTAATGATCCTCATAAACAGGGTAATCTCAAAAAAGATCTGGAGAACTTTTTACGAAACACTTTCCACGTTAAAAAAATTCGATCTTAAAAATTCCGGCTCCCTTAAATTCTCCAAAACCGGAATTAGGGAATTTAAAGAACTCAACGAGGCTCTTTCACTTCTCACAGAAAAAATTTCTTCTGATTTCAGGAATATGAAAGAGTTCACAGAAAACGCATCGCACGAATTGCAAACCCCGCTCGCTGTAATTTCTGCTAAACTAGAACTGCTCATTCAAAGTTCAGGTTTAACAGAAGAGCAGGCCAACAGCATCCGCGTTTGTTACGAATCAGCAAACAAACTGGCAAAAATAAACTCTTCCCTCCTCCTGGTTTCCAGAATTGAAAACAGACAGTTCAATAACGAAGAAAAAACAGATCTGTCAGAAATGCTTCAGCTCAAATTAAAATCGTTCTCTGAATTATTTGAACTGAACGGGCTAAAGGTTGAAAATAAAATTGAAACAAAAAACATTCAGATTCCATTGCCTGCGGCTTTAAGCGAAATCTTGTTAAATAATCTTTTAGGAAATGCCCTTAAACACACAGAAAAAGGCGGACTTGTTTTTATTGCACTTTCAACTCACAAACTTTCTGTTGCAAACACAGGAAAACCTTTAGATGTGCCCGCAACAGAAATTTTTAAACGCTTTGCAAGATCTTCAAAGTCTGCCAACTCAAACGGATTAGGATTATCTATTCTTAAAAAGATCTGCGACACCTATAATTTAAAACCAACTTATTTATACAGAGACGGAAAACATTTTTTTGAAGTGGAATTTTAGCTTTCGTTTTTTGCCACAGATTTCACAGATTACCGCAAATTTTAAGCACAAATCATTCAACAAATCAATCTGTGTAATCAGTGAAATCTGTGGCTATTGTTGTGTAAGATCTACCGTGTATTCACCTTCAGATGCCACCGTAAACTTCCTCTCTATAGAAAAAATAGCAAGCTTTTGAGTTCTTGACCTGAATTCTACCCTGTAATTTCCGGGCTGTAATTTAAAGGTCTGTTCGGTCTTATTTTTATC
>JACMLS010001020.1 GCA_014379485.1 Bacteroidia bacterium
AATTCCTTTACCAAAAGTTCCCATCCAGAATTTATTTTTTTTATCTCTACCTATGCAGGAAGGAAGAATGGTACCCATTTCTTTTAACTCAAAAACTTTTTCAAATTTTCCGTTTACATATCTTACAACAGAACGATCTGTTACAATTAAAATACTACCGTCAGCATCGCGTACCATAAAATTGATGAGAATACTGTCTACCGCTGTGTTCCTGATGTTTTGAATTGTTTTTCCTTCAATAAGAATGAGGCCTGAATTTGTACCTATAAGCATTTGCTCTCCCTGCACATTCATCATACAGGTAATGGAATTTGAAAGCAGACCGCTTTTCTGATCAAAGTTTGAAATATTTTTACCGTCGAAACGCGAAACACCGCTCCAGGGTGTACCAAACCACATGTTACCCATTGCATCTTCTTCAATGCAGGTAACCTGTTGCCCGGCCAAACCATCGCGCTCTTCGTAACTTATAAATTCTTCGCCATCAAACCTGCAAACGCCACCACCCTTGGTGCCGGCCCATATGTAACCACGCGAATCTTCTTTTAAACACTGAACCTCTGATTGAGAAAGACCTTTATCAACTGAGTAATAATTAAAATTAAAGGTCTGAGACTTGCCAAAAAAAACAAGCAGGAAAAGGATAAAAAGGAGAGGGTGGCGCATAGTAACGAATTAGGCTAAATTTAAAAAAAGAATCCGAATAAAAGAAATCTTTAAATCGATTCAGTTAGGCATTATTTATTACATTTTGCTTTGCCTGATAAGTGCGGTTTCCTATTTTTACTCCTCAATATACACCTTATGAAAAAATCAAGCCTGTTACTGATCTTAGGACTTACTACTGCATTTTTTATTGGTTTCAGTTTTCTCGGAAAAACAAAAGCCGGTCAGAAAAACGAAGCTCCGAACCCGGAATTCAAAGAATACATTGCCGCATACACATCTGGTTATGTAACCATTGGTTCTACTATAAAAGTGGTGCTTCAGAATAAAAATGAAAAATCGCCTGACTTAAATAAAGAAATTGATAATACGCTTTTTAAATTCTGGCCTGACATAAAAGGAAAAATGATCTGGTTGGATGAAAGCACAATAGAATTTCGTCCGGCAGCAAAACTGGAGCATAATACCGAATACGGAATAACTTTTTTGCTGGGAAAAGTACTGGAAGTAAAAGAAGAACTGAAAGAATTTCGTTTTACCATCCACACCATTCCGCAGGCAATGGATGTTGAGATCGCTGATTACAGTGCAAATTCAAAAAACACAGGTTATACCCTAAGCGGTATAGTAACAACTGCAGATGAAAGTGAAAATGCTGCATTGGAAAAAACACTTGTTGCTAATTTAAACGGAAGCAATCTTAAAATAAGCTGGACGCATGAAAACGCAACAGCACACCGGTTTGTAATTGATAATGTTATACGTACAACCAACGAAGGAAAATTAGATCTTGAATACAACGGTGAAGCAATAAGCGCAGAACAAAAAGCCACAATAAGCTCAGCTATACCGGCACTCGGAAAATTTTGTGTAATAAAAACAGATGTGGCCAACGCGCCAGACCAGAAAGCAATAATTTTCTTTTCAGACAATCTTAAAGCAGGCCAGAATGTTGAAGGCCTTTTTGATCTTGAAGATGCCAACGATTCAAAATTCACCATAGAAAAAAACAAGCTGATAATTTTTCCATCAGAACGATTAGAAGGAAGAAAAAATCTTTCGCTCAGCGCAGAAATTGAAAATACACAAGGACAAAAACTGCAAAAAGAACAAAATTTCAGTCTTGCGTTTGAAGAAATGAAACCTGAAGTAAAATTTGCGGGCAAAGGCAACATCATTCCATCTTCAGATAAATTATTGCTTCCGTTTGAAGCGGTGAATTTAAGTGCGGTGGATGTAAAAATTAAAAAGATCTATGAAAAAAATATTTTACAATTCCTGCAGGTAAATGCATTGAGCGGAAGTTCTGAACTGGGAAGAGTGGGAAAAACTGTCTTTAAACAGAAAGTGGAATTAAGCAGTTTGGGTTCGCTTCCAAAAAACAAATGGCAGAATTATGCGCTAGACCTTTCTAAACTGATCAGAACAGAACCGGGCGCTATTTATAATGTAACGCTCAGTTTTAAAAAAGCGTATTCTATTTACGATTGCCTTGGAGACACAAGTTCTGTTGACGAAGAATATACTTACGACCCAAACTCAGAAAATGAGATCAGCTCTTCTGAAGGAGATGAAGATGCTGACTGGGATAATTACAGCTCTTACGATTACGGATATTATGATTATGAAGATTATGATTACAGGCAGCGCGAAAATCCGTGCCACTCTTCTTATTATTCTTACGGAAGAAGTATTAGCAGAAACATTTTTTCTACAAACATTGCGCTTGTAGCTAAAAGAGGAAACGACGGAAGCATAACTGTATTTACCAACGATATTATAAGTGCAAGCCCTATTGGAAATGTAGATATAGAGGCTTTTGATTTCCAGCAAATGTCATTGGGAAAAGTGCGAAGCGACTGGCAGGGAATGGGACAGCTAAAATTAAAAAAGAAACCTTTCGTAATTGTTGCAAAAACAGAAGGGCAAACTTCTTATTTAAAATTAGACGATGGAAGTTCACTTTCCATGAGCATGTTTGAAGTGGAGGGAGAAGAAATTAAAAAAGGTATTAAAGGATTTATTTATGGAGAAAGAGGAATCTGGAGACCGGGAGACAGTTTGTATTTGAATTTTATTATTGAAAACAAAGAAAATAAAATTCCGGAAAACTATCCTGTTAGTATGGAGATCATGAATCCGCAGGGGCAAGTGGTACAAAAAATGACCCGCACAAAAAATATGGATGGCTTTTATAATTTTTCTACAAAAACAGAATCGTATGCACCCACCGGAACCTATACTGCTAAAGTAAAAGCCGGTGGCGCAGTGTTTACAAAAAACATTCGCATAGAAACAATTATGCCTAACCGCTTAAAACTGAATTTAGATTTTAAAACTTCGCTGTTACACGCATACGACCCTCTTACAGGTGATCTGCAGGTAAACTGGCTGCATGGCGCACCCGGAAGAAACCTGGAAACAAAAATTGACCTTGTACTTACTACCGGAAAAACAGAATTTAAAAATTATAAAAATTATGTGTTCGACAATCCGGCCACAACATTTTATTCTGAATCGCAAACAATTTTTACCGGAAAAACAAACGATGATGGTTTTGTGAAGGTAGAAGCAAATTTATCTTCTATGAATAATGCACCCGGATTTATGAATGCCAATTTTACCATCAGGGGTTTTGAAGAAGGCGGCGCTTTCAGTACAGATCGTTTTACTGTTCCCATTTCTCCTTACAAAGAATACGTTGGTTTAAAAGTTCCGAAACCTGTAAACAATTCGTCTTACCTGTACACAGGCATTGATCATCAGTTTGAAATTGTGAATGTGGATGAGAATGGAAATGCTGTAAGCGGAAATGCAGAAGTAAAAATTTATAAGGTAAACTGGAGATGGTGGTGGGACGATTACAGCGACGATTTTTCTTCTTACATGAGCAGTGAATCTAAAACACCAATAAAAAACGAATCGGTAAAATTAGAGAACGGAAAAGGAAAATTCACATTCAGAATAGATCAGCCTGAGTGGGGAAGATATTTGGTAATGGTAAAAAATCCGGCAACCGGGCATATGACCGGCTCACTTGTTTTTATAGACTGGCCAGCGTGGGAAGGAAAATCGCCAAAAGGAAATGAGGGGGCAAATTTTTTAACCGTGAGTACAGAAAAAACAGAATACAATATCGGCGATGCCATAAAAATACATTTTCCGAGTGTGGAAGGAACAAAAGCGGTTATTACTGTAGAAAACGGATCAAAAGTGATTACCACATTCTGGGCCGACACGCAAAAAGACAGTACAGATACCTGGTTAAAAGTTACTCCCGAAATGACGCCTAACATTTACATTTACGTTACGTTGATACAACCACACAAACAAACTAAAAACGATCTGCCCATACGTTTGTACGGAGTTGCATCTATAAAAGTAAATGATCCCGAAAAAGTTTTACATCCTGTAATTGCAACAGCAGAAACCTGGAGGCCGGAAACGGAAAGCACTGTAAGAGTTTCTGAACTTGAAGGTAAAGAAATGACGTATACACTTGCTGTTGTTGACGACGGATTATTAGATCTTACTCGATTTAAAACGCCAGACCCTTATGCTGCATTTTACAGTAAAGAAGCGTTAGGCGTAAAAACGTGGGATGTGTATGATGAAGTGATGGGCGCAACAGCAGGCGGCATACAACGCATTTTATCTATTGGTGGTGACGAAGGTTTGGAAAACAAACAAGGTGCCAATGCACAACGTTTTAAACCTATGGTAAGATTTGTTGGTCCGTTCAGACTGGAAAAAGGAAAAACAAATACGCACAAAATAAATGTTCCGCAATATGTTGGCTCTGTAAGAATAATGGTGGTTGCCGGAAAAGATTGCGCTTATGGTAATGCAGAAAAAACTGTACCTGTAAGAAAACCACTGATGATACTTAGTACACTGCCACGTGTTGTGGGCCCGGGAGAAGAAGTGGATTTGCCTGTTGCTGTTTTTGCGATGGAGAACAAAGTAAAGAATGCAACCATTACCATTAAAACAGATAATAATTTTTCTATGCCCGATGGAAATTCACAGTCAATAACTTTTACCAGAATTGGTGACCAGGTAGTTTCATTCAGATTAAAAGTAATAGAAACAACAGGTTGGGCTAAAGTAAAAATTACTGCCGAAGGTGGCGGAGAAAAATGTACAGAAGAAATTAATATTGAAGTACGTTCGCCAAATCCGAAAATGAGTGATGTGAAAGAAGCCACGATGGAAGCCGGAAAATCGCTTTCAATGGATTACGCGGTTTTTGGAATGAGCGGAACCAATTCAGGAGCCATTGAAATTTCTTCTATTCCTGCTTTGAATTTAGAGAAGCGTTTAAATTATTTAATGGAATATCCGCACGGTTGTATTGAACAAACCACCTCTGCAGTTTTTGCGCAATTGTATTTGGGCGATCTTACTGAGCTGAATGAGAAACAGAAAAAAACTGTTGAGACAAATGTAAAAGCGGCCATTGCCAGAATAAAAACTTTCCAGACATCATCCGGTGGATTTTCTTATTGGCCGGGCTCAAACGGCAATGATGACTGGGGAACAAATTATGCAGGACATTTTTTAGTGGAAGCGCAGAAGAAGGGATATGTAATTCCCGCTTCGTTATTAGATGGATGGAAAAAATATCAGCAGGCGCGGGCACAGCAATGGCAGGGAACTAAAAACGCTTTTATTTACAGGGAAGATCTTACGCAGGCTTATCGTTTATACACATTGGCACTTGCTGGAAGTACAGAACTTGGCGCTATGAACCGTTTAAAAGAAAACAGCAAACTTTCTATTTCTGCCAGATGGAGATTGGCCGCTGCTTATGTAATTGCAGGACAAAAAGAAGTTGCAAAAAAATTAGTCAACACAACAAATCTTAGTGTAGATAAATACACAGAGCTTGGTTACACTTACGGTTCAGGTGAGCGTGATGAAGCGATGATATTAGAAGCTTTGACATTGATGAAAGAAAAAACAAAAGGATTTGAAGCGCAGAAAAAAGTTGCGGGCAATTTAAGTTCTGATAGCTGGATGAGTACGCAGAGTACAGATTAAAGTATAAATGCAATTTCAGGTTACGCAAAATAAAACAAATCCGCTGGCGGAATAAATGCAGAT
>JACMLS010001021.1 GCA_014379485.1 Bacteroidia bacterium
AATGTCACCGCCAGGAAACAAAACTATGGCAAGGGGGTTAGATCGGTTCTATACAATGATGATTGCATACAAAATAAAAAGATGAAAAATTGTGTACGGAGATTAGCCTTAAAAAGGGGGACCGTTGATCTTCGATAGAAGATTAACAGGGGATTGAAGAGTTTCTGTTTTCTTACGACTAATAAAAACGAGTCAATTATTTATCAGAAATAATTTGAAATGCAAATCTCTTCAGAAAATTCCTGAAGAACTTTTACTCATGGAATGTGCCCAATCTCATAATGAAAGGTATTTTTTCATTGGCATTTTTTTCATCCTTTTTATTTTTCGGTGAAAGGCACGTGTTTTTTTAATATTAATATTTTCTCTAAAAACATAAACCTGACTGGAATATGGTTTCCGTTTCATTCGTTTCAGTAATTGCCTATTAAGAAAAAACTGGTAGAAGCGTGGCACCTTAACAAAATCGAGGCTAACAATAACTGCCGCCTTTCCTCCTTTAAATCGAATTAAACCATGATCGTCTTTAGCGCGGTCATACTGTTCCTGCAACGAGCAATTAACACAACTCAGTATTGCATCTCCCTCTTTAAAGTAGCTTAGCCCTATATTATCAATGGTGTCAAGTTTTCGACCCGAACTATCCATAAGCATCAGGCTTCCCCAATATCTTTTTTTGCTGCATAAAATTACTCCGCCTTTTGATGGAACCGCAAGGTACCGGTGCTCGTCAAGGCCGATTATTTTTTTTCCGTTAAGTGTATATATGCCGAAGTTATTTTCATCGCCATGATGATGTGAAACCCGTTCGTATGCAATTAAAAGACCATGCGACTCGTGTGAAAAACCAGGCGCATCCGCAAATGAAAAAAGAACTTTTCCATTTACATCAATCGCTGCATTTTTACCATTCAGTTTTGTGTAGGCAGTTTTCCTATTGTCCTGGTTAAAATCAAAATCTGTGTCAAAAACACAATCGATAACCAATTTGCCTGTAAGATCAACCGCGCCATATTTGCGCGTTACCACATCCTGTACAAGCACACGGTTAAAAATGTAGCCCAAAGGTTTTATACTTGCATATAAAAACGGAATCAATATTTTTCCCGTATCATTAAGTAAAGCCTCCGTATAATTTCCGTTCGACGCTGTTTTTCCGGCAACAATCAGCTTGTTGTAATTGTAATGCGAAATTTTTAATGTGTTGTATTTCGGAGGAATTTTTGTCTTGCCGGTTTTATCAAGTAACGCACACCGCTTTAATCCATCTTTATCATCAGTAAATGTTCCAATCAAATAGTCTGCATGAAATTCTACATTTGTATAAAGCGGAGCAAGGAGCTGCTTGCCCAAACTATCGTACAGTATAACTTTTCTGCTCGCGTAATCTTCGCCTGAATAAGCCTGAATAATTTTATCACCGAAACCTGAATGCAGCCAGACCGAATGCAGAGATGTATCCGGTTTCAAGATCCATTTACCCAGTGGATCAATTACACCTTCAAAATCATTATACGCCACTGTGGTTGCCCATTCTTTGGGATTGCAGTACAGATCTGTTTGCTGAAATAAAAGTTTCCCTGCAAAATTGTAGAGATAACTTACCGCACCTTTTTTAAACACAAAAAAAGATGGCGCTTCAAGTGAATTATAATAACCGGATATAGTGTCGTAAATAAATGGAATAATCGTGTCGCCAAGCGGATTAACGGCTCCCCACTTATGGTTTTTGCCAATAGGAAAAACAGTTCCGGGTTTAACGTTTCCTACATATCCGGCAGAATAATGATCACAAGGAATAATTGTTTTTCCGAAAGCGTTTGAAATACCAGCTACCACATAATTCTTTCGTAGTATGAAACAGTTTTGTACCAGTTCAATGCGATCATATCGGATCTTATCGCTGTCATTTAGTATTTCTCCATTTCTCTTTATTAATCTCCAGCCTTTTCTGTCAATAAAAACAGCCGCAACAGTACTGTCGGGATATTTATCTGATTCCGCAAAATTGGTAGCCTCTGCGTAATAATAAAATGACGGAGATTGTAATACAATTTTTCCTTTCCCGTTAACAAAGTTGTACGCACTTACAGCTTTATTGTATTGTGCGTACAAACTGTGTTTTGATTTGTTTTGCGCAAACGAAAAAAAACAAAACAACAGGCAAGCATAAATACCGGCTGGATTTTTAACACCTGTCATTCTTTGAATGTTTATAGAGATGACGTCAAGTGGTTCAGTTTTCCACATGATTTTTCTTTTTTTTGAGAGATGTTTCATACGCAAAACAACCGGTGTTTAGCCGGTTGTTTATTCAATTATTTTATCTCTGAAATTTTATCCTAAATACGTTCTCAGAATTTTACTTCTTGAAACGTTTCTGAGTCTGCGGATCGCTTTTTCTTTGATCTGTCTTACTCTTTCTCTTGTAAGATCGTATTTACGTCCAATCTCTTCTAAAGTGAAAGCGTGGTTGAAACCTATTCCGTAAAACAAAGTAACGATTTCAGATTCTCTTGGTGTAAGAGATGCTAAAGCGCGTTTTACTTCGGTGTGCAGAGACGATGCGATCATTTTGTTGTCAGGAGCCGGCTCATCAGGATTGTGTAACAGATCCATCAAAGTCATGTCTTCGTTTTGCGAAAATGTAGCATCGGCAGAAACGTGTCTGTTAGAAACGCTTAAGGTAATTCTGATCTCTTCTTCAGAAACTTCGAGCAAAGTAGAAATTTCTGCAATGCTGGCTTCTCTTTCAAGATCCTGTTCTAAAGCAGAACTTGCTTTTTTTATTTTGTTCAGTAAACCAACTTTGTTCAGTGGTAAACGAATAATTCTTGATTGTTCTGCAACTGCCTGCATTATGCATTGGCGTATCCACCAAACAGCGTACGAAATAAATTTAAAGCCTCTTGTTTCATCAAAACGTTTTGCAGCTTTGATCAGGCCCATATTGCCTTCGTTAATCAGGTCAGGCAAACTAAGACCTTGATTCTGGTACTGTTTTGCAACAGAAACCACAAAGCGCAGGTTTGCAATAGTTAATCTCTCTAAAGCGGCCAAATCTCCTTCGCGGATCTTTTGGGCAAGAACTGCTTCCTCTTCTGCAGAGATCAGTTCGTGTTTTCCAATGTCAGAAAGGTATTTGTCCAATGAAGCGCTTTCGCGATTCGTAATGGATTTGTTGATCTTTAGTTGCCTCATGAATGGTTGTTGGCGAAGAATTTAAAAACAGCATTATTGCTATTTGGTTAAAGGTAGTGATTTATAATGGTTATTCAATACTTTTCAGCAATTAATAGTTTGGCACGAAATTATTTTGCAATGATTGCCGGAAATGGAAATGCTGTTTTATTTTTTTAATTTAGATTCTGATTTAGAAAATGAAATGAGAACCGCAGAAATAAATAACGGAATTCTGAAAGAAACAAAAAGCAATATTGGTGCTGAGGCCCTTCATTCTTCCAACTCAAAAATCAAATTTTTTTACAACCGTTTTATTTTTCTTTATCCGCTTGTTGATGTTTTTCTGAGTCCGCAAAAGAGAAAATTAGTTAAAACTATTAATCAACTTCCGGCAGGAAATGTGCTGGAGATAGGAATTGGAACAGGTTCTCACATTGCGCATTATAAAAAACATTCGGTAACAGGTATTGATGTTTCTGATCGTTCAATTGAGAAAGCTAAATGCAGGAAGGCGAACACAGAAACAAAATTACTTGTTATGGATGGCGAATTGCTTTTGTTTACCGATTCAACTTTTGACGTGGTAGTTATTTGCCACGTTATTGCCGTTACAAACGACCCTGAAAAAATGCTAAGGGAAAGTTTAAGGGTTTTAAAAAATGGCGGAATGCTTTTTATTCTGAATCATGAAACGCCCGATAATTTTTTGAAATACATGGACAAATTCTTTTCTCTCTTCTCCCGCCTGCTCAGATTTTCTTCTGTATTCAAATTAAATCAGCTGAAAGAGTTGAGGTCGTTTGAGGTTTTTAGAGAAGAAAAAACCGGCTTTGCAGATTATTTTAAACTACTTACACTAAAAAAATCAGCATGAAACGTTTGTATGTTTTCCTGGCCCTCGCGCTTAGTTTTGTGATCTACGCATTTTACAGAAACGAGCACACGGTAATAAATGTTTTGCTGAAACGAGTTTTATCTGATGAAAATTATTTTGCGATGAGAAATTTTTTCCAGACTTTCCCTCTTCCTAAAATTATAATCTTTTCTTTGCCCGAAGGTTTATGGATCTTTTGCGCCACTGTCGTTTCAGGAAATATTTTTATTGAATATGGAAAAATTAAAATTAATCTTACGTGGCTTCCAATTATGTTTTGCGCTCTGCTGGAATTCATGCAACTCATCAAAATAACCAATGGTACATTTGATGTAATGGATATTCTTGTTGGATTAATATTCTGGCTGCTTGCTCTTGCATCACAAAAAAATTCAGCGCCCGAAAAATTCATTCTCAACAAAACCATTAGCCTGCGCACATTTTACCTCGCCGGAATTTACGGTATAGTTTATCTTTCTGATATTTACTGACCCGATAAAACACATGAGAAACGTTAGAAAACATAAGAGACTGCCTGCACCAATTACGGGATTTTATTTTGCACTCTTATTTTTTGTTGTGATCTCTTGTCAGAATTCCACCCAAACCGGATCAGAAAAAAAAGAAACCGTTGATTCTTTAAAAAAACCAGTTTCTCCTGTAGAACAGATTGTGGATAAAAAATCTGCAGAGCCTTTTATTGATACTGTTCTGAATGGAATTGTTTTAAGAAATGCAGCTTCCACAGAAAAAATTCTTGGTAGAGACATTGAGTTTACTGAAGACACGAATTTGGTTGATGAAGATTTTCCGCATCACTATGTTATCTGTAATAACAAAACAGCTCTTTTAACTCTTTTTTTTCATTATGGGGATGGAAAAAACCAGGTTTCTGAATTTAAGGTGGAGCAATTGCATGGAGACAGGGTAATTTTTAAAAATTTTGCGGCGCATAAATTAAACGACAAAGATTTTGTAAGCGGCAAAGGCGTGCGCTTAGGTTTAACCAAAATAGAATTAATGAGATTACTGGGTATCCCAACTTTAATTACCGCCCTGGAAGGAGATAAAACAAAATTTTCTTACAAACAGAAAAACGGACTTTATTACGCGGATTATTTTTTTGAAAAAAGGGCTCTTATAAAATTCCGATTCGGAAATATTTATCCCTGAGCAACAAAATCAAAACCACAATAGAAACATAGAACACAATAGAGTTTATTTTCTATGTGCTCTATTGATTCTATTGTGGTTAGAAAAGTGCCTAATCTCTTGGCCGGATAACAGAATATATTTTTCCTTTCCAGTAAATTGGTTTCAACGAGTCTGTGGTGTTCTTAAATTTAAAATCGAATTCTGCTTTAAGAATTCCTTTTTAAAACAGGTTTTTTTGAACAGAAATTTTTCCTCCGGTGCATTTGAAAATTGCATTACCGCCTTCTACAATGCTGACGAGCGAAATTGAAGGTGTACAGGTGTCCCCTGCTAATTTCATTTCAAGACTGCAGTGCGTTCCCGGGTTGCACATAGTATATGCAGAAAAATTCTTCTCTCCCTCTTTTTGTATTTTAATAAAATTTGCTCCGCCATACTCATAACACCAGGCGTCGCAGCTAATAGAATGAAATTGATGAGTGGTATCAACTAATTTATAAAAAGCAGGTAATGAATCTTTGGTCAGCTTACCCTCGTCATCTTTCATCTGGTCTGTTCCTTCCGGACAAAAGCCATCACAACTTACCTGGCCCCAATCATTCACATAAACGCCCTCAGGATATTCCCACTCCTCTTTAAAAGAAAAATCTCCCGGCAAAGAATCTGCCCAGGAGATAATAATTTTTGAAGAATCAGTAGCAGGAGCTTTTTTTTCCGTACAGGAAAATAAAAGTAAAACCAAAAGAATTGCCGGAATACATTTCATATTCCAAATTTAAGCAATTCTTAATCCAAAATTCAAAACCACAATAGAAACATAGATCACAATAGAGTTTATTTTTCTATGTGCTCTATTGTTTCTATTGTGGTTCAAAAAAGGTGGGAATTATTTTTGCACTTCTATTCTTCTGTCTTCAACGCCCTTTGCAGTTTTAATTCTTGCAATATAAAATCCTCGTTCAAGATTTTCTGTAGTTAATTGCGTTGTAGTTGTGCCGGGTTTTGCTTTTAAAACAATTCTTCCGGTAAGATCCATGATCTGCACTTCTTCTATTGTTACAATAGAAACGAGGTTAATCATTTCTTTTGCCGGGTTCGGATAGAGTTTTAGTGATGACTGATCTTTACTTTCATTTAGGCCGGCAGCTGTGTTGATAGTGATAGAATCTTTTTGTGTATTGATCGCAATCGGATTTCCGTCCTTATCAATAAAAGTTACATTGCTGATGGTTATGTATTCCGTAATAGTAGTGTTCATTTTTCCGGAAACATTATCAATGGTAATTGCATTTAGTTCGCACACATTTCCAAAACCCGTCATGTTGATGTGGTTGGTTAAACTTACAGCAACATCAATAGAGCCGTTTGCAGCAAAATTTTTGTGGATCTCAACCGTATTTGTTCCAACCATTCCCATAAAAGAATTTGTAAAATCAACATCCATTGAGTTTCCGTCAAACGCATTTGTAGGATAGTTTACTGTAAAAGCAATGCCGTAAAAATTTGTTGCAGGCACTGAGCTACTTCCAAGACTTATTGGAATTGTTACAGGACTTCCCATAGGATAAGCTCCGGTTGGAAAATTAACTGTAAGTGTTGGGTCTGTTACAGATGCCTGAACATTTTGTGCGAGTTTTAAAACATGTGTTTGATTATAGTTTGCGCTGATTGCGTTTGTATCTGCATATCCTACAGTACCATCGCCATCGCAATCTGCATGTTTGTAATTTAATCCTGTTATAAAGCTTAAAGCCCAGTCAGCACAGAATTGTCCGGTCCAGCTGCTGCTTGCTCCTGCACGCATTACATCTGTTGTACCAAAAGCAATTCCCACATTTAAAAGATCCACGTTGTTTGCAATACCATCGCCATTTGCATCGCCGGGCCACACATCAGAATTGTTATTTATAAATTCTATCACAATAGAAGTATCTGTTGGGGTTACTGACGATCCTGGGATTCCGAAGGAATACGCAGAGTATATAACTTTATAAACTCCTTGGGTAGAGTAAGTATGATTGATAACAATTGGTACTGATTCATTGCAAACACGTTTTGAAAAACTTTGTACTGCAGATCCGTCTCCGTAATCTGCAACCAACACCATACTGTCTCTGAAATTGCCAAGACCTTGCATAAGCACATTTACGTTGCGCGAAAAAGTTTGATTTCCACCTGTAAGATAACTCACGGCGCTGTCTGTTACGCCGCAAATACCAACGTACCAATGTGCCTGATCAGTTCCTGAAAACCCAAACACAGTGCCTGTCTGATCTACTATGCAACCGTTTGCGTCTGTAAGTTTCCAGGCATAAGCACCAATATTTAATGTGGTGGAGTAAGAAGTTGCAGATGTTGTTGTAAGGCTAAAGAAATTTACACTATCATTTGTGTAAGTAATAGAATACGGAGGAGTTCCGCCAGCCATAGTAAAACTTGCCTGCACCATTCCTGCACAGGTGGCCGGCGAACCGAAACCATTTGCAAAATTTAAAATGGCAGGTTGTGTAATTGTGTACACTGCAGAATCGTAACAGTTACCGTGCGCAATATCTACTATATATACAGTGTAAGTTCCGGCAGTTTGGCCTGAAATTACATAATTGCTTCCGGCGTAATTTGTAACATACGGTGCAAACGGAATGCCCGGGTTCATATAATCTATATACGCCTGAATATTGTAGGGTCCGCCAAGAAGCCCCGGCAATATAGTTGTACTCACCTGCATTCCGTTGCACTGCACAGTACCAGATAAGGCAGTGGGCGGCACACCACACTGCGCATTAAGTTTTGCGCTCAACAGAAAAATAATTGCTGCCAATAAGTTAAACACGCGTTTTGCGCTTTGTTCTGCAACTGGCTTTACGATAGGGATGTAAACTTTTTTCATTTTATTTTGATTTAAATTAGTCATTTTCTGTTCTTTCACATTACAAATGTAGGCACAAGAGCTTTGCAGATAAAACATATTTTAGTATATTTATCGGACAGTTTTTGTATATTTAAACCCAAAAATATATTATAATCGGTTGACATATAATATGTTA
>JACMLS010001022.1 GCA_014379485.1 Bacteroidia bacterium
ACAAACCCAGTCTTATATCTTTTATCTTTTTGTCTTATATCGCAAGTGTAAAGACTTTTTTCATGGGGTAGATAAGGGGGGGGTGAGTAGGTCCCGTGGCTGTGAGGGCTGCGGGGCTTTTTTTTGTCTTCCTTCGACGGGCTCAGGATGACAAAAAAATATTAACGAAAGAAAATAATAATTAGGAAAAAATTATTTGAAAACTTTCAAACTCATATCCAAGGCATTTACGTGATGCGTTAGCGCTCCCACAGAAATAAAATCGACACCAGTTTCGGCAAAGAGGCGAATGTTTTTTTCGTTTATGCCGCCTGATGATTCGGTTTCTATTTTGCCGTTAATGACTTCTATGGCGTGTTTGGTTTGGGCGGGAGAAAAATTATCGAGTAAAATTCTGTCAACTCCACCAACTTTTAGAATTTCGTTCACGTCGTTAATTGACCTGGCTTCGCATTCAATTTTAAGCTTCTTCTTTTTCTTCTTTAAATATTCTGCGCTTTTAGAAACGGCTTTTGTAATTCCGCCTGCAAAATCAATGTGGTTGTCTTTTATTAAGATCATATCAAACAAGCCGTAGCGGTGATTGGAGCCTCCGCCAATAAGCACCGCCCATTTTTCGAAAAAACGAAAACCTGGAGTTGTTTTACGGGTATCAATAATTTTTGCTTTGGTACCGTAGCAGATCTGTAAAAGCCTTGTGGTGTTGGTGGCAATACCGCTCATGCGCTGCATAATGTTCAGCACCAATCTTTCTCCAACCAGTAATTTTTGCATATTGCCTTCAACAGTAAAAGCAATATCGCCAAACTTTACGGGAGAACCATCCTTAAGAATTTTTTTGAATTTTATTTTTTTGTCGAGCAGCTGAAATATTTTTTCTGCCACTTCCACTCCTGCAAGAATTCCTTTTTCCTTAACAATAAGGCGCATTTTGCCTTTTTTTGTTTTGTCTAAAGTAGAAAGAGAAGTGTGGTCGCCATCGCCAACGTCTTCTTTAATCGCGGCTTGTACGAATTTTTTAAAATCAAAATGATTTTTGTGAAGGGAGATAAAATCAGTCGCTTTCATTTTCTATTCTGAACTGCGAAATAAGGTATTTTTCTCCGATTTTCTTAATCAGAAATGAAAGTCTGTATTTTCCGGTACTTGTGTCTAATGTTCCAACCACAAACTGGTTGCCGGCTTTAACTGTACTGCTATGGCTGGTAGTAAATCCTTTTACTTTATTTTTTGCAAAGAAATCTTTTAAAACAGATTCTGCCTGAGCTTTGCTGTAAACATCTTCCTGATCAAAGATCTTAAGATCTACCTTGTCATTAAAGTTTTTGGCAATCTCAGCAGCATCTCCTTTCTTTACCGCTTCAATCACTTCATTGCTCAGATCGGCAATGGGGTCTCCCCCAAATGAACCGCAGAACATGAATAACATCAAACAAAAGGTCTTCATTTAATTATGTGTTTAGTTTATCTTTGCTAAGAACTGCAATTTCTGTACCGAAATTAAAAAGAAAAATTTCCACAACAGAAAAAATTTATATTTGTTTTTAACAATGAAGATAAAGCTATTACAAGTATCAAAAACAGAAGAAAAATACCTGGAAACCGGCATTGAGCAGTACAAAAACCGCCTTAAACACTATATTGGTTTTGAAGAAAAGACCCTAAAAAGTCCTTCTTCTGCCAAAAACAAGCCAGAAAACGAGCAAAAACTTGCCGAAGGAAAGGAAATATTGGCCGCTTTAAGTTCGGGCGATAAGTTGTTTTTATTAGATGAAAGAGGTAAAAGCCTGAGTTCTGTTGAGTTTGCAAATTTCTTTAATAAGGAAGCAAACATGTCTACCAAACAACTTGTTTTTGTAATTGGTGGTCCGTATGGATTTTCTGAGGAAGTTTACAAAAAGGCAGACGGAATGCTGAGTTTATCAAAAATGACCTTTTCGCATCAAATGGTCCGTT
The DNA here is from genome assembly GCA_014379485.1 of Bacteroidia bacterium. Lineage (GTDB taxonomy): Bacteria > Bacteroidota > Bacteroidia > B-17B0 > Aurantibacillaceae > AM-1111. The sequence continues at coordinate 1,957 of JACMLS010001022.1, forward strand.
TGTTTTTTCTGGAACAGGTTTACCGGGCATTTACAATTATTAAAGGGGAAAAATATCACCATGGATAAAAAGGGACTAGGGGGCGTGTGAATTTATTTATTTTTGTTTTAACGTAAGTGAGTTTCAGTATAAGTTGTAAGTATAGAGTATAAGGGACAAATAACTATTAACTTACAACATATAACTGAAAACCGTAAACTGAATTGGAAGACGAATTAAT
>JACMLS010001023.1 GCA_014379485.1 Bacteroidia bacterium
ATCCTGCATCTCGTTTGAGGTGCGGGATTTTTTTTTGTGCTTCAGACATGTTCTTTTACTTTAGTGTTTTTTTAGGAAGAAAAATGATTTTTTTTCGACAAAAACCCTGTCCTGTAAATGACAAAAGATCATAATCAATAAATAAAAAAAGCAAAAGTCCGGTATGAACGAAATTGAGATTACTCAGGGATTTTTTTTACTATTTCGTCCGTACCGGACTATAGATGAAATCGACTTTAGAATTACCGATGTTGTGTCACTACGTGACTATTGAGAAGTGAAACAAAACAATTAATTGAAAATAATTCACCAGTAAAAATACAGTCTGACTTCTGTTTTCCTGCAATCTCCCATCTTAAATCCCTTTTCTAAGTCACCACTTCGTTTTATCTGATAATAAACCACAATTAGTTTAATGCTTACCTACTCCTGCTTAACCACTCTTATCACCTGCATTCCATTCTCAGAATAAACTTTTGCAAGGTATATTCCGTTTTGTGCAGTTTCAATTTTCAGTTTGTTTTTTCCGGTCTGAATTTTTTGTTTCAGCACTATTTCACCAAGGCTGTTGTAAATTTCAAGTTCTCCGTTTGAAGTGCTTTCTAAAATGAAATTTCCGTTAGATGGGTTGGGATAAATTACAGCGCCTGAATTTAATTTTAAATTGTTTGCTGTTCCAAGACAAAGATCAACGAGCATTAAAGCAGAGTCAGAACTGATGCAACCGTTTGCGTTCAATACAGAGTAAGTGATAAAATGTGTTCCTGATCCTGCAGAAAACGAATTGAAATTAGAACCTGTTACACCTGCACCGCTATACATTCCGCCCATTGGCACACCGCCCGTTAAAGAAATGTTTCCGGCATTAAGGCAAACCGTGTCTGGCGACAGATCAAAAAACACAGGCGTAGGTATGCTCACACCAGTAATGGAAACGGTATCTATATCACTGCAACCGTTTGGGTCAGTTCCTGTAACAATCCATTGTGTTGTTCCTGTTGCGTGGGTAATAATTATTGTGTCGTTTGCAGAAGAAGTACTCCATGAAAAAGTGTTTGCTCCGTTGGCAATTAAAGTATCAACAGATCCCTGGCATTCTATTGCAGTGAGATTTGAACTGATGGAAACTGTTGGAGAAGGAATTACTGAAAGAACGGTTGTAACAACACTATCACATCCGTTTGCGGCGGTTAAAGTATCAATATAAGTTGCCGCTGCTGAATAAGAATTTGTTCCCACCATAAAAGATTGCCCGCTGCAAATTGTTGGCGATTGGCTTGATGAAATTGCAGGCGGATCATTTATGATTGCAGTTCTTACAATAGAACAACCTATTGCGTCTGTAATTGTACAAGTGTATGTTCCGGCAATTAAATTATTCGGGTTACCAATGTTTGCTCCGTAAGGATTCCATGCGTAAGAATACGTTGGAGTGCCTGAAATAATAAACATAAGCGCTGCGCCTGTAGAATCTCCGTTGCAAAGAGCATCGGCTGCACTTACAGAAGCATCCAGATCGTTTGTAACAGTTACATTAAAACTGCAAAGAGAACTGTTTCCGCTTCCGTCTGTTGCTGTGTAAGTAATTGTTGTTGTACCAACCGGAAAAACTGCGCCTGATGTGTGAGTTGAATTTAAAGACAATCCTGTTACACAATTATCGCTTACACCCGGAGCAGTCCAGGTTGCAATTCCTGTGCAACCTGCGTTATTTGCTGCGATTGTTATGTTGGTTGGACAAGATGAAATTACAGGTACCTCGTTATCTGTTACAGTAACAGTGAAAGTGCAGGTATCATCAAGCAGCGCTCCATCTGTTGCAATGGCCGTAACAGTTGTAGTTCCAATAGGAAAAAATGAACCGCTGTTTGGTGTATACGCAATTGTTGAAGCTGCACTACCGGGCGCAGTTACAGTAATATCATTGATGGCAACAGAAGGATCTGTTCCAATATTGTCTGCATTGTTTGTCCAGTTAAAACCAATTTTTACGTTGGGGTTATTGTTGCAGGATGCCGGCAGTGTTGCAGTGTAAGCAGTCCACTGTCCTTGTCCGCCACCGCATACGGGAGATTTTATACTTGCTGTAAGTGTTTGCCAACCGCTGCCATCGTTATATACAACAGACGCATTGTCAAGCAAACCACTTCCGTTAGAAATAAAATTAAAATTAAGTGTAAGTGAACTGTAACCTGATGTTACAAATGCGGGTGACTCAGCTCTTTTATTTGTAAGCTTATTTGCATTGTAAACGGCCCCTGTAATTAAACTTCCGCAAAAAGCAGAAGTGCAGGTAATGTGTAAAGTAAGATCTCCGTTATTGGCAACGCCGCAGCCGGGAGGAGCCACACCGCCTTCGGTTGCATTTACTTCCCAGCTATTGGGTGCTGTTGCTGCATTGGAACCCGAATTTACATTCAGGGTCCATCCGCTGCCGCCACCCTGAAAATTTTCTGAAAAAACAGTTGTTGAACCAGATGGACATTGATCAATTGCTGTTGCAGTGTAAGTTACAATGGCCCCGCACTGACCTGTTGTTGCAGGAACA
>JACMLS010001024.1 GCA_014379485.1 Bacteroidia bacterium
AATAAAAAGTACAGCCTCTATAGTTGCAATAAAAGTAAAAGGCGGCACGATCACCTCATCGCCTGCACCAATACCTGCAGCAGCAAGAGCAGTAATAATTGCAGTAGAACCGCTTGACATGGCGTGCGCATATTTAGCGCCTGTAATTTTTTTCACCTCTGTTTCAAAATCGCGCGATTTCCAGATATTGTTACGCAATGCATCGTGATTATAACGGAATAAAATTCCTGTATTGAGCACATCGTTTACTTCTTTGCGCTCTTCTTCTCCAAATAATTCTGTACCAGGCATAGTGTGGGTTTTTTAGTGAAAACAAAGATACGATTTTGGGTGGAAGAATGGAAGGTTGGAAGAATGGGTGTGCTCTACCGAATCTTCCATTCTTCCAACCTTCCAACTATCAGGAAATTATTTTCGCAGTTCTTCGAACTTTTCATTGTAATCCTTTGCCAGCGTTCCAAAAATTCTATCCCACACCAAAGTATAAAAGCCAAAATTTACATGAACGTTCTGATGATGTTGCCAATGAAAAGTGGAGGTTGAAATTAAATTTACACCGGGAGTTTTTGTCCACCATTTTGGAAAGGGCTCGTGACTTAGATGGCCTAACATTCCGAATAAAACGTTGGCAATTAAATAGAGCATGGAGGCATAAAAATTTGGGCCATACGCAAAAAGTAAAATGAGCCATAAACCACCAAACGAAAGAACTTCAAAAGGACTCAGCACAAAAAGATCTATTGGTTTTGGATTGGTGTATTGATGATGAAGACCATGCACAATTTTGTAAACGAAAGGTAATTTGTGCAGAACGAAATGCAGAAAATACATAAGCAGGTCCATTGCAAAAAACAAGATCAGAAAATCTGTAAGAACGGTATAATCAAAACCGGGCCTGAATTTTATAAATCCTTTTTCGTACAAGTACAATCCTGCAAAAGTTACAAGTGTATTGAACGAAAGACTTGCAACAGCAACCAGCATTTCCTTCGCAGTAATATCACGCAAAGAAAAACGTTTTTGCTTTCCCTGCAAAAAACCTCCAATAAATATTACACCGAAAATAATAAAAAGATTTTCAATGAAAAATAAAACGAAAGCAAGGCCCGGATGCAGGGAAGAAAAAAATTCAAGCATTTGGGTTAATTAATTTGGAAAATAATAATACGATTCTTCTTCAGGAAACAAACCGAAATTGATGGAGATGAGCCTTCCATTCTCAAAATAAAGATCCATGAGCGCCTCATCAAAACTTACACGTTTTTCTCCCCACTCATGCTGCTCGGTTTCTGTAAGCTCATACCCGTTCTGCTTAAACAAGTCGGTGATCTGCTCTTCGTTCATATGAAAAATAGAACTATCCCATAAAGTAGAAGAAGCATTGTCTACCTCTATGCAGGTTAATTTTAAATTGGCCTGTTTATTAAAGAAGAGAGAAAAACCAAGATCCCAGTAATGAAAAACCAGCGAATCTGCATTCAGCACATCATCCTTAAGCGTTTCGGTTTCTTCGGGCTCGCCAAATAACTTTTTCGCATCGGTTGTGTTACAACCAAAGTACAGGCCAGCCATGCCTTTTAGGGGAATTATTTCAATTGGATTTGCCAAGGCTCAATATTGCAAAAATCTTTACGGTTAAAAATAAATATTTATTCATAAGAATTAAAAGAAATTAACCATTACCTCTACTTTTCAACCTTTTCTTAAAAAAAACCCAAAATATTTGGCTAAAGTAAAAGGGAAATGTATATTTGCACCCCGAATAAGAAAAAGTTCTTTAATTAATTGAGGTTTAACGAATTATCTTCTTAAGAGGAAATTTTGCAATAAACAATGATTCCGTAGCTCAGCAGGTAGAGCATTACACTTTTAATGTAAGGGTCCTGGGTTCGAATCCCAGCGGGATCACATCAAAAAACTAAAAAGCCTTCCAGAATCAAATCTGAAAGGCTTTTTTATTTCCCTGAGTTTTTTCTAAGCTTTATAAACCCAATCACCATTCTCAAAATGGTAATAAGCAGCTAATCCCATAAAAGCATTCAGAACGGTTTGTTGTTTTACAGCATCCGTCATTTCTACCTGCATTATTTTCGCCATATCCATCTGATAACCTACACCAGCCTGGTTAGCAGCACTGCTAATTAAACCACCTGCGCCGCCAATTCCGGTAAGAGCACCAAGTGCATTGGCGCCAGTATTTATTGCTGTGCTGGCCGCTGCTGATTTTGCAGTTTCAATTGCAATTTTTTTCATGATCTCTTCCTGGCTGGGCATTGCCATTCCCATAGTTTCAATGGGCTGTTCCTGGTTCTTTGCTTTGAATTTTAAAGCTACCCGGTTTTCTGTCCACTCTTCAGTAACGATGAGTGATTTAATTGATTCATACGTGGTCTCCATGATTAATTTTTTTTGAAGGTTAATTATAAAAATTTATTCAGAGTTTTGTAAAGACTGTATGTTTAAGGCAGTCTCTCAATTAATAAATTTACAACATAATTATTGTTTATCCATAACAAACTTTTGTCCGTTTTTTATGTTTTCCAATAAAAGTTGATTGTTCTGAAATTTAAACGTGTATTTAGCATCGCCAAACATTTCTTTGGCAGTTATGGTGTCGTTGCTTACTTTGTACGGATATGGAACTTCATTCATTGCCATATTTGTTGCATCAAACTTACATGAAGCACCCATCCAGGAATCAGCTCCTGTTCCCTCAGCTTTGGATATTTTCCAGGTTCCTTCCAAAGAGTTTCCTCCTGAAGTTTCTCCAGAACCACCACCTTCTTTTTTAGATCCACAAGCAAACATTCCGAGTGCTAAAACGGCAATTGCAATTGTTTTTACTATTTTCATTTGTTTTTGTTTTGAGGGTTAATTATAAAAATTTATTTAGAGTTTTGTATAGGTAAGTAAGCATCCAATCCGTACCACGTTTTTTCTGCATTTCCGGTTGTAACACCGTACCCGCTTCCGGTTTTCATTTGTTTGATCATAAAAGTGTCTTGCTTACATCTCCCTTCTTTATCTTTATAACTGTACGCTACTATTGTAGATCGGTGAGTTATCTGACCAAAACCATCTTTTATATATTCCCACGCGCTTGGGCAACGCACTTCTATTGCAGTTGGGCCCGCCACAATTTTTACGTCTTTTGCCAATTGTGCATCTGTAGCCAACAAACCTTTCTCAGGCATTTGCAAACCGTATTTCTTTACAAAAGCATCTCTGTCTGCAGCGGTAATAATAACTTCAAATTCCCCTACCCCCAATGTTTCATTTTTTTCGGTGTCAATTCCCAATACGGCTGTAACTTTAATTTTGTGTTTTCCGGGTGTAAGTTCAGACATTACATAAGCAAACCTGTTAACACACCCTTTGTCGTATTCAAAATCTTTTTGAGTATTAGGAGCTAAAGGAATTGACCAGCTTGTCATTTTCAAGGCTTCTTCCTTAGACAGCTTTGATTCTACGTAACAACTGTATTTTTCACTTCCATCAACATAAAAATATAAATTGTAACCTGCACCGCCTACGTCTTTTCCATTACCAAAATTTGCCCACACATTTCTAACCGACTCTTTTAAATACAAACGCGCATAAACACCGCCCGCAAGATTATCGAATGAAGTTTTAACAGAAGCGGCGTCATTAAATGTTTTATCCATAAACGCTTTTGAGAAAACAAGTTTATTTACATTGCTCTTGTGAATGTCTGTCGTCATTCCATCGTCAGGTGTTTTTTCGAAACGTTGCTTATCATAAAAATTCATTCCTGCGGCCAGCTTCCCCCTGTTTTCTGCATTAATTATATAAGTGAATTTTCCTTTTCCAACACTTGCATTAGTTCCTCCCTCTACTTCAGGTAAATAAAAAACCAAAAATGCCATCCACTGATGTGTACCGTCAGAAAACACTGCCGACTTACGTTTCCATTCTTCACTTACAGATTCAACTGCCATAGATGAAGAAGAAGTAAAGCAAACTTTTTCTCTTGGTTCATTTGCGATTTTTTTGAAAGTTGCTTCGTCTGCCTGTAAAGTATAATCAATCACATTAACATCTTTGTAGTTGTTAAGCGAAAATGACTTTTGATCTATGATGATCGGGTTCTCATCATTTTCATCTTTACCAATTGCCAGGGCCATGTATCCGGTGCTTTTTTCGTAATCAGGCTTAACCAAACTCACAAAAGTTTCGGGCACTGATTTGGGAAGTATAAAACGAAGGAAAAAATTATCTCCGGGGCCGAATTCCGATTTACCTGCACCGGCAAAATTGTAATCCGTTCCGCAAGTAAATGTTTGTTCAGTTACATTTACCCAACCCGGGTTTCCGGTTGAAACAGCGGGCGTAGTAACTGTTGTTGCAGGTGTATTGCCTGAGGAAGAATTGTTTGAAGTGGAACTGTTATTGGAATTGTTGTTTCCACCAGTTGAATTTTTTAATTTATTTTTCAGATTACCAAGTTGGGCAGTTGCTGTAAAACCAAACATAGTTACTGCAAGTGTGGCTAACGCCAGTTTTGAGAGGGGGATTTTTTTCATGGTGTTGATTATTGAATTTAAGATAAACTTACAGATTAATGCAGGCGGAAATTGTAGCTTTTTTGTAAAGCAACCTTAATTGTGGGTGAATGAATGGAAAATAAGTGTGGATGAAATTCCTATAGAAGGTTTATTTTCTCTAGTAAGGCTTGCCTGTAACTCCTGCTAACAGGTACATTACTTTTGCCGATTAGTATGTTACTTTCTTTAATTGTTTGAATCTGATTGATTGCAACCACGAATGAGCGGTGCACCCGCATAAAATTATTGACAGGTAATTTTTCCATTACGTCTTTTAAAAAGGCGTGAACGGTGTACCTGCCATCTGTAGTATAAATATGTGTGTAATTATCAAGCGCCTCTAAGTAAAGTATGTTTTTTAAATCCAGCCGATGAACAGCCGTTTTATCCTTCACAAAAAAACTCTCATTTTTTATAATGTTATCAATCTGCCCGGTAATTTTACTCTTTTCAAGTTCAAACACTTTTTTCTTTTCCAGGTCGGCATTGTGTTTTCTTAAAGCAAGTTCAATAACATTTTTCAGATCTAGATCCTGAAACGGTTTTAGAATGTAACCGTAAGGCTCAGCTTCAAGGGCCTCATTAAACGTTTTACTATCTTTTTGCGCGGTAAGAAAAACTACCGGAATATTTAACTCATTAAACAAATGCTTTGCAGCATCAATACCCGTTTTCTCACCTTTTAAATGAATATCCATTAATACAAGATCAGGACTCTCTTCTTCTACCAATACATAAGCTGAATCTGCATTATCGGTAGTTCCTATAACACTATAGTCCATTTTTTTCAATCGCATTTCAATATCCAATGCAATAGAAAATTCATCTTCTACAATTACTATGGTTGTTTTTTTTCCTGCCATTTGTTCGTACTACCAAAGTTAAAATAAAAAGACGAGTCAATACCTTATAAGTAAAAATAAGATTTTGATAATATTAAAACCATTTTTTAAGGTTTAGGCCTGAAGCACAATAGAAAAAGAAGTGCTGCCCGGTTCAGACTCAATAGAAACCCTTGCTTTGATCTGGTTCGCCAAACCTTTGATGAGGCGAATTCCTAACGAATTTGCTTTTTCTATAGAAAAATTAGTGGGCATTCCTTCTCCGTTATCAGTAACCTGAATCATAAATTGTTCACCATTGCGTTTTCCGCTTATAGTAATTTTTCCACTTTGTTTGTTTTTAAAACCATGTTTAACAGCATTGGTAACAAGCTCATTCATTATCAATCCTAAAGGAACCAATCGGTCAATATCAAGGCTTAATTTCTCTACATCGATGGTATAACTGATATTTTTCTCTTTAAAGAAAAGCAGGTTTGCCAACTGCTCCAAAAAAGAATCAAGGTATTCAGACAAATTAATTTCTTTTAAACTTTCTGATTGATATAATTTTTCATGGATCAGGGCCATACTCTTTATACGCGATTCACTTTGTTTTATCAACTCTTCAGTAGAAACAGTATTTCCATAACCACCTTGTAAACTCAACAAACTTGAAATGATCTGCAAATTATTTTTTACGCGGTGATGAATTTCTTTCAGCAGAACTCCCCGTTCCTGTAAAGAATTTTCAATAATAAGATTTTTGGTTTCCAATTGTTTTTGCGTTTTATTCTTCGAGCGCAAAACGTAAAACAATAGCACAATTATTATTAATGCCGCCAATCCTATTGCAATAAAAAGATTTTGTCTTGCTTTTTTCTTTTCAATTTCTGCATCTTTCAGTTTATTGGTATTCGTAAGCAAACTTATCTTATCGTTCAAACTTTCGGTCTCAAAACGAGAAGTCATTTCATTCTGAATGCGTTGCGTATTTTCATTTGCCAAACTATCAGCGTATTGAAGTTGGTTCTCTGAATATAAATAGGCTTTTTTATACTCTCCTGTTTTTTCGTAGAATTTACTCAGGCTTTTGTACAAATTTACAAGGGGCTCATAAGAATCAGTAGCAGCAGCAAGCAATTCTCCCCTTTGCACGTACTGTTGCGCCTTGTCGGGCTTATTTGTTTCGTTATAAAGTCTGATCAGATTTGTGCAAACCACAACCAGATAAACGTCGTTCCCTGAAGACTCATACTTTTTAAATGCCTGCAACAACATCGTTTCAGCTTTACTGTATTCCTTTTTGTCGAGATATGCGAGCCCTGCGTTAGAAGCAGCCGTAGCAATTTCCTTGTCAAAATCCCTGGCTGTACTAAAATCAAACGACATATTAAACCAGTACAAAGCAGAATCAAATTTATTCTGTTCAAGGTAAATGTTCCCCAAATTGTTATAAACGATCGCCACATTTTTTAATTTTCCCCGTTTTCTAAAATACAAAAGCGATTCATTGTAGTACTTGATGGCCAGCGAATATTTTTTCAACTTTACATTTACCTGCCCTATATAAGTGTTGGTAATAGAAAGCGATTCCGGGTCATTCAATTTTTTTCCTATGGTCAATGCGGTATCTAAATATAACAATGCAAGGGTATAATTTCCTGACTCAAAATAATTGTAAGAAATATTATTCAGATCACTTACGGCTTCCTGTTGTTGATTTTCTTTTGTGTGTATTGAATACGATTGCTTATAAAACGCCGTTGATTTCTTCAGGTCGCCCATGTGCCATGCAGTTGAACCTGAAATAGTATAAAGTTCTGCCAAACCTATTGTTGAGTTTTGTTCATTCAGAATATCTACCAGCGAATCTGAAATAAGAAGTGTTAACTCTGGTTCCTTGAACATGATTTCCTCAAGGTATCTTAAACCTGTACTAACTTTTTCTTCTTCAGAATTCGATTTTTGATAAGCAATCTTCAAGCTATCCTGCGCCGAACAGAAATTAATGCAACAGAAATATAACATTACAAAAAGTCCGGTAACTTTAAAATTGAAATAATACAAACTGTTATTTAGCAAAAAGTATCGCTTCATACTGTAAATATACAATTGTATTCATTTGTTCATTCAATTTTTTACTTTGAAGTACATCTTTATTCTTTTGTTATATAATCAATTTATACTCTTCCTCTCTTTCACAAAGTGCAGAATAAGTTCTATCTTTCTGCTCACTAAAATTATGCAGCAACCCGGTCTTCCCAATCCACAAATTCTAATGCAACTGGTTACTACCAAAATGCCTTTTGGCAAATATAAAGGAACCTTGCTCTGCGACATTCCGGTTTTTTACCTGGAGTGGTTCAACCGCAAGGGTTTTCCTAAAGGAAGTTTAGGAATGCTGCTCTCAACCATCTACGAAATAAAACTTAATGGACTTGAAGAACTGATTGCTCCCCTGAAAAAAATTGCAAGGGAAGAGAATCGTTAGTCGTTGTTTCGTTCGTCGTTACTTACAAGCAACATAATTACCTCCAATAACAAACCCAGAACGATCAAACAAACGACCTAACGACAAACGACTAACAAACATTTCATCCCCTTTTTTCCTTCATTCATCCGAAATTTAATGGCTTAGTGTATTTTTAACACTATTTATTTGCGTTGAATTAAATAAACACCGTACATTTGGTGTATAATTTACACTAAGAGAATAAAAAATGGAAACAAAAGGCAAATTCACTTACGATTACGAGAGGCCTGCTCTTGCAACCGATTGTGTAATTTTTGGTTTTGACGGCGGAGAATTAAAAGTATTGTTAATGGAACGCGAAACCGAAGATTCTCAATCTACCTGGTCTTTACCCGGAGGTTTTGTTTACATGAATGAAACAACTGAAGAATCTGCTAAAAGGATTTTGCACGAAAAAACAGGAATAAAAAATGTCTTTGTAGAACAGCTTTACACTTTTAGCGAAGTAGACCGCGATCCGAGACAAAGAGTTGTTGCCGTAGCCTATTATGCTTTGGTAAACAATAAAAAGTTTCAGATTGCCGCCGGACTGAACGCTAAAAATGTTGCCTGGTTTGAATTATCAAAAATGCCCAAATTAATTTTTGATCACAGCAAAATTGTAAAAACAGCTTTGATAAGATTAAAAGGAAAAGTAAGATATCAACCAATTGGATTTGAATTACTGAATGAAAAATTTACTTTGACCCAATTACAACAACTCTACGAAGCAATATTAGAAACAACTACAGACAAAAGAAATTTCAGAAAAAAAATACTCAGCATGAAATTATTGAAAGCACTAAACGAAAAAGAACAAAACGTTGCCAGAAAAGCCGCACAGTATTTTTCGTTTGACAAACAAGCTTACAAAGAATTCACACACTCAGGCTTCAACTTTGAACTCTAAAACAACAATAAATTACCACGAATTACAATTAATAACAAAAAATTACAACCAATTACATTTCATCATGGAAACTAAAAAATTTGATATCGGAGTAATAGTAGGCCGCTTCCAGGTAGACAAACTGCATGAAGGACATGTGCTGCTGATCGAATCAGTGATCAGGGAACATAAAAGAGTAGTTATTTTCCTGGGAGTTTCTTCTACACTCAACACAAAAAACAACCCGCTTGATTTTGTGGCGAGAAAAGAAATGATTCTGCAACAGTTTCCGCAACTCAACGTAATGCCCATTCCTGATTTTCCTTCTGATTTAGATTGGAGCAAAGAAATGGACAAAAGAATAAGAGAATGTTGCCCCGTTGGTTCTGTTGTTCTTTACGGAAGCAGAAAAAGTTTTGTTGATTATTATCACGGTGTTTTTGAAACAAAAGTGCTGGAACCTAAAGACAGCCCTAGCGGAACAGAAGTAAGGCTGGAAGTGAGCAGAGAAGTAAAAGCAAGTCCTGATTTCAGGGCAGGAGTAATTTTTGCAGCATACAATCAATACGCAAAAGTTTATCCAACAGTTGATGTTGCAATTATAGACGGAGAAAAAGTTTTGTTGGGAAAAAAATCCAACCAGGATAAATTTCGTTTTCCCGGTGGATTTTCTGATCCATCAGATGATACTTACGAAATGGCTGCAAAGCGAGAAGCCTTTGAAGAAACAGGATTGGAAATTGGCGACATTGAATACGTAGGTTCTGCGAAAATGGATGATTGGCGTTACAGAAGCGAAGAAGATAAGATCATTACACTTTTCTTCAAATCAAAATTCACTTTCGGAAACGCTGTTGCTACCGATGACCTTGAAGAATTGAAATGGTTTGACCTGAACGAACTGAGAGAAGAAGATATAGTGAATGAACATCAAAGGCTTTTAAAAATGCTATTAAACAATTTAAAAAAATAAAACCATGTTACGCAACAACATTTTGCTGTTAACTGACAGCTACAAATTAAGTCACTACAAACAATATCCTGCCGGAACCACACAGATCTATTCGTATTTCGAATCGCGTGGCGGGAAATTTAAAGATGTAGTATTTTTTGGATTACAATATCTTGTAAAAAATTATCTTACAGGGCAAGTAGTAACGAGAGAAAAAATTGACGAAGCAGAAATTCTCTACGCAAAACATTTTGGCAATGCAGAACTGTTTTACAAAAAAGGATGGGAATACATTCTGGAAAAACACAATGGGCATTTACCGGTAAAAATAAAAGCCGTGGCAGAAGGAACGCCTGTGCCCTACTCTAACGTAATGCTTACAGTAGAAAACACAGATCCGGAATGTTTCTGGCTCACAAATTTTTTAGAATCACTTTTGGTACAGGTCTGGTATCCTTGTACCGTTGCAACACAATCGCGCGAAATAAAAAAAGTAATTTTAAAATACCTTGAAAAAACCGGAGATGTTTCATTGATAGATTTTAAGCTGCACGATTTTGGTTTCAGAGGTGTTTCTTCAGTTGAATCAGCTTCGATTGGTGGAGCGGCCCATCTTTTGAACTTTATGGGAAGCGATACAATTGCCGGATTGAGTTTCATACAGGATTTTTATAATACAGAAGGAGTTTTCGGATTTTCAATTCCCGCAGCAGAACACAGTACCATTACATCGTGGGGAAAAGAAAACGAAGCGGCTGCTTACAAAAATATGCTCGATCAATATTCAGAAGGCTTGGTGGCAGTAGTAAGTGATTCGTATGACGTTTACAATGCCTGCGAAAAGATCTGGGGCGAAGAACTGAAAGAAAACATTCTGAAAAGAAACGGAACGCTTGTCATTCGTCCAGATTCCGGAATTCCGAAAGAGGTTGTTCTGAAAATAGTTGAAATTCTGGGTAAGAAATTTGGTTTCGAAAAAAACGCAAAAGGTTATAAAGTCCTGCATCCTAAAGTAAGAGTGATACAAGGTGATGGTGTAAATTACGAATCCATAGAAGA
>JACMLS010001025.1 GCA_014379485.1 Bacteroidia bacterium
AAAGATATGTCAGAGAAAGAAATAAGAAACAAAAATATGAAGTAAATTTTTTTCAATATCGGGGAGGCGGATTAGGGGTTTGCCTAAATTAAAAAAAATCGGAACAAAAAGAAAAGAAATCAGACCAAATGCACTTTGATTTCGGTATTCGAATTTTTGTAAGAATAATTTTAACAGCTAAAACGATTCTGTAAATTTCCTCTTATTTAGAGATTAACTATTCAGCTTTACCCTGGTTTTTATGGAATTGAGTAACTTTTTGCACCTTATGTACGTACTACCTTAAAATCTTCTCATGCAAATTAAACGTTTACTTCAAATTTCGGGAATCGGAATGCTGAGTGTTCTTGGCATTAATCAGTTTACAACAACTGAAAAAAAACTTCCGGTGCAATCAATAACTTTATTCCAGGCAACTGAACAAAAAATTGAACGGAAAATTGTTGTTGACGACAAACTGAGTCTGAAAGTAGAAACAAAAATCAAAAATTGGCATACTCACTGTCGTTTGCAGGCAGATACTTTAATAGGGCTTTTTGAAGTGCGTAATGAAACCTCTCATTGCGGAGGAGATCATATTTCTCATTGCGGGGGGCATAAGGTTTACCAGGTTGATGGTGTTGTGAAAATGCTGGTGGTTCCTGGTGTTATTGTTGAAGAAGAAAAAAAACAGGCAGAAGCTCCGGTAGAAATTCGTGAGATGGCATTTAAAGTATATCCAAACCCCATGCAAACTGAAGCAAGGCTTGAAATTGCAAATTATAACGATGAACCTTATAGTTTTGAGTTGTATGATCTTTCCGGAAAACTGGTAATGAAAGAGGTAAATATTACCAACAGCGTTTACGTAATTCCACGCAACGATCTTTCTGCCGGCATTTATATTTACAGGGTGATGATGAATTTCAATAACGCGCCTTTGTTGAAATCGGGAAAAATTGTGGTTGAGTAGATCATTCTGAATTTTTTACCACTAAATTCACTAAGGGCCACTCAGTTTTCACTGAGAGGAAATTATTTTCTGTATTTTCGTCTAAGAAGAAAATAACCGTATCAACAAGTATGAGAAAAGTTTTTTTGGCGCTTTTGATTTTAACAGCTGTTATTGCAATTTCCAGCACCGTCATGCAGGTTTTTCCAGCAAACATTTTTGTAAGACTGTTAACAATCGGAGATCGTTTTTCTACCAGCATTGCGTTTATATTTACCTGGATACTGCTTTTACTTCCAGTATTCATCCCGCTTTTTATTTATAATCTTTTTGTGTACAGAAATAAAGTTCCTGCTACTTTATCGGGCTTAACCGGAATTGTTTTAAGGCGGGAGCGTGCAATACCCGATGCATTCTTCCCGTTTACAATTGAACTGAACGGCGAAGTGAAAGATAAAATAGGAAACGGAAGATCTGTTTTTATAGAACTTCAGCCAGGAACACATCATATCCAAATGCGATCAGGTTCGAGGTATTCTATTCCCAAAGAAATTATAGTTAAACAAGGTCAAGTGAATATTTACGAGGCTTCGGTTAACAAGGCAGTAGCAAGAAGAATTCCCATTGGGAAAGAAAATTTTATTTTGGTCAACAGATCATTTTAATGATTGGTGTTTTATGAAAGAAATAAAATTGTTTTTACTTTTTATTCTTTTTTTGCTGAAGGGATTTTCGCAGGAAGAATTTTCTGAGGAGGCATATCTTAGTTGTAATTCCTATGATGTTCTATATGGTACTAATGTGTATACTTCAAATTTTTATAATCAATTAAATACCGTTCAGAAATCAACAATTTTCCGGCCTTTACAGATTGTTGGTATCGGGTGTTCGTTCACCAACGTTTATGTAAACGATTATAATTATTCAGGACACATATTTTTTTCTCAGATACTTCCTGCAAGGATAAAAATTCAGGACACATTGGACTGTGGTATTACCGGCAATTTATTTAGTATGTCTGCAAAAGGTATAGATATTTTTAAGAATAATGAAAATTTTGATTTGGTATTAAGCGTGGGTGCCAATGTTGGACGGATCAGATTATTTCAAAATAATTTTGTTCGTATGAAAAATCCCTTTTTTTCTCCAATGGTTTCCATTCAGCCTAAATTAGGACTGGGACCAATTACACTCTCTTTTCTTTGTACGTTTGCATATGACATTTCGAATCCTAACTGGAAAAAGACAATAGTGAATGGCAGGGATTTAGCCAAGCCGTATAAATTCAGGCAAACTTGTTTTACACTTTTATTTTCAATTGGATGGACAATGGAATGGTATTAATCCCATGCTTTAAAAGGTCTCATTCCCTTCTAATTTCCTGACTACCAAGCCCAAAATTTCCATCTACAAAAACCATCCTTTCGTGGTTATTTCCTACCTTCGGTCATTACCCTAAAAGACAGATAAAACGTATGGACAAATTTTCTTACCTCGGCAATGGCGATGTAAATGCTATTGAAGATCTATTTTTACAATTCAGCAAAGATCCTGAGTCGGTTGATATTAGCTGGCAGCAATTTTTCAGAGGCTTTGAGTTTGCCAAAGCAAATTATGATGAATCTGTTTCAGGAAAAGCAATTCCGGAAAATGTAACCAAAGAATTTAAAGTAATTGCTTTAATAAACGGTTACCGACAGCGCGGGCATTTGTTTACACACACCAATCCTGTACGCGAGAGAAGACAATACCAACCCACCCTTGAAATTCAGAATTTTGGTTTAACTGAAAAAGATCTCGATACGGTTTTTCATGCCGGAACAGAAATTGGTTTGGGCGATGCAAAACTGAAAGATATTATTGCGCATTTGGATCAAACCTATTGCGGACACATTGGTGTTGAATATTTGTATTTGCGCGATCCCAAAGTTTTAAAGTGGTTGCGCGATAGAATGGAGCGCTCCAAAAACACTCCCACTTATTCAAAAGAAATTAAAAGAAACATTCTCGATAATTTAACGCATGCGGTTGTATTCGAAAATTTTCTTGCCACAAAATATGTGGGACAAAAACGTTTTTCTCTCGAAGGCGGAGAAGTTTTGATTCCCGGTTTAAATGCAATTATAGAAGAAGGCGCTGATCTTGGTATTGAAGATTTTTTGATCGGAATGTCTCATCGCGGAAGATTGAACGTGCTGGCAAACATCATGAACAAACAATACAAAGATATTTTTACAGAGTTTGATGGAAGAGAGAGTGAAGATTCTTTGTTTGATGGTGACGTAAAATACCACATGGGTTACAGTTCTGATAAAGTTACATCGGGCGGAAAAAAAGTTCACATTAGTTTAACCCCAAATCCTTCTCATCTTGAAACAGTGGCGCCTGTTGTGCAGGGAATTTCGCGTGCAAAAATTGATAACCGCCACAAAGGAGATTTTTCAAAAGTTTGTCCCATCATCATTCACGGCGACGCTGCAATTGCCGGTCAGGGAATTGTGTATGAGGTTTTACAAATGAGCCAGCTTGAAGCATATAGTACCGGCGGTACAATTCACCTGATTGTAAATAACCAGATAGGATTTACTACAGATTATAAAGATGCAAGGTCATCTACTTATTGCACTGATGTGGCAAAAGTAACTTTGTCTCCGGTGTTTCACGTTAACGGAGATGATGTGGAAGCTATGTGCTTTGTTGCAAAACTTGCAATGGATTTTCAGGCAGAGTTTAAACGCGATGTTTTTATTGATGTGTTGTGTTACAGAAAATACGGGCATAACGAAGGCGATGAACCGCGTTTTACACAGCCATTACTTTACAAAGCAATCGGTGCACACCCTAATCCGCGCGAGATTTACACAAAAAAATTATTGAGCGAGGGAACTTTTTCCAGTGAAGAAATGAAAGAAATGGAAAAAGAATTCAAAGCTTACCTTGAACAGAATTTAGCAGAGGCAAGGCAAACAGAAAAAGCGAAGATCACTTCTTTTTTAGACGGGTACTGGTCAGGAATTAAAATGGCTGAGCCCGATGCTTTTGATAAGTCTCCTGAAACAAAAGTAGACGGAAAACTTTTTTTAGAAGTTGCCGGAAAAATTGCAAATCTTCCCGCAGATAAAAAGTTCTTCAACAAAATTGAAAAGATCTTTGAAGACCGCCGCAACATGATCGCCAATGACAATTACGATTGGGCAATGGGCGAGTTGATGGCTTATGCTACTTTGATGAATGAAGGACACCACGTTCGTTTCAGCGGACAAGACGTTGAACGCGGAACTTTTTCTCACCGCCACGCAGTTGTAAAAGTAGAAGACAGCGAAGAAGAATATACTCCGTTAAACAATATTGATTCTAAAGGTGAACTGAGAATTTACAATTCATTGTTAAGTGAATACGGAGTTTTAGGTTTTGAATATGGTTATGCATTTGCATCGCCTGATATCTTAA